>NZ_JBZYAO010000039.1:20386-82279 GCF_059820445.1 Paenibacillus sp. sgz302190 | reverse complement strand
TTGCGACGATCAGGAGGAGAACAATCTAGCGATTTGAGCTGAATACGATTCCCTTGTCCGAGTTTTATAGATTTATATTACCCATGTGAAACTGCGAATAGCCATAAATATTATTCAATCAAAAAAACCAAAAGCGATATTATTGGAAAGTGTAGAGGGAATATTAGCAATTGATCAAGGAAAACGGTTTGAAGAAATTAAGTCAAAATTAGAAGCCTCTGGTTACTATATAAAGTATAAAGTTTTAAATGATATGGATTACGGTAATACTCCTCAAAATAGAAAAAGATTATATGTAGTTGGGTTTGATAAAAAGGATACATGTGGAAATTTTTTCTTTCCAGATCCGTTACATTTGAAACGAACAGTTTGGGATATAGTTGACATTACAGATAAAAAAGAAGATCGTTATTATATTTTACCGAAGGCATGTTCTTTCTTAAACCAAGAAGCTATAAAGAAACATTGCATATATTTTGTTAGGAAAGAGAAGGATAATCTAAAACTTCGTGAATGTATCATTCACGGTAAGACTGTATTCCCCTCCGTACTTTTCTTTAATAATAGTTTTACTTTATTAAGAGATAATCACGGTATCAGAACGCTCACACTTGAAGAATATTTAATATTAAGAAGTTTTGATGAGTATACGATTCCTAATAATTCAGGTCAGCAACAATTGTTTAGACTCATTCAATCATCTTCATCTGTTACAGTTGTCAAAAGAGTATCTTATAATATTATTAGTGTATTGAAAAAACAAGAGTCAAAAAGCTCATATGAAAGCATTGAAAAAAAATTCGTGCTAGACTTAAACATCAATCAGAAAATATTAACTAAAAACTTTGAGTACCCTAATCAAAAAAGACTAGTAGTAGCAATCCAAAACATTGATGGAACAATTTCTCTAGATCATATACAGTCATACTCTGAATGGATAAATGGTAAAAGAAGCATATCTATTTCAAACACTTTGTTTGGTAGGAGCTTATTTGAAATACTGTACGAAGAACTTGGCTACATCCAGCTAAATAGTGAAGGAATATTTCGATTAAGATATGTCATTGAACAAGATCGAGTAAATACCGCAATGAGATTATTGGGGAATATTTCTGAAGCAATAATTGTAAGGAGATGCAATAATTCTAAAGAAATAAATCGCAGATGGGCAACAATTGGACGAAGGGGCATTAACAAAGTTAAATCACTCGATAAATATATTGCTATTGGAACAGGTTTGTTGACCACTCGAAAAAAGCATAGGACAAAATATGACACAAGGAATCCTCAAAGAGATATAATATGGATTAATAAAAATGATCTAAAATCGGAGCTACTTCAGATAAATGATAATTCAAATGGAGGTGTGAGTGCAGGGCTTCAACTTAAAGTTAGTAATGCAGGAAAGAATTATGTATTAGATGATTTGGTGAAAAATAGATACGAGGTTCCAATGGTTTATTTCGGGCTAAATAACGATTTTGATGAAATAGCCAACATACTGTATGCTAGAAGAGCCGATGTTGAAATTGGAAGGGACTTCATTAATGTAAAGGCAATAGATATAGATGCATTTGAAGAATTAAGAGACTATTATCCTATAATAGAGGGATTGCTAGAAGGTGAAATTGAACCATCAGACCTGTTTAATGATAATTTTTTAGAAGATGAAATTTTAAATGCTTCACTAATTAGATCGGCTATTGAGTCGAAAAAAATAAAGGCAATAACTTTTTTTAATTGATTTTGGTAAAATATATCCCTTTCACCGTCTCGACACCCGTAGAATCGATGGCTTTGTTGGTGAGGGATGGTACAGAGAGCTGAGAAAGAAGCGGTGGAGCGGGTTTGGGGAGTAGTACAGATGATTCAAAACCGTGAAACAGAGGCAAGAAATTAGTAGAGTTGACTGATTGTTGACGAAAATTAATAGACTTGTCCAAAACGTCAGTATCCACAATTAAAAGACTGATGCTGTACAAGGTTGTTATTATAAATGAACAGGAGTTAAGTTCCATAAATTGGCCCCCCCCCTAATCGATTGTCGTAAAGTGTAGAAATAAATATACAATAGACGAGACATGAAGTAGAAATGCTATGAGGTTTATTAACAAAACAAATTTTGAATATCTATTTTTGATTTTACTGATACTTATGACTATCCCAACCAAAGAACAGGTAATACCTATTGATGTAGAGAAGAAAAAACAAATAAATGATGCAATTACAAGAATCAATGCCAATTTTAATAGTTTGACCATCAAATACACCTCCAATTTTCCTATTGTATCCATAATATATCATTAAGACAAAAATATATTTTTATATTTCACAAAAAAAGATGACCGTTTCAAGTCTGACTTATGGCTTCAAACGGTCTTTCCTTGTTTTTTCTGTAACATCGGAAAGATCGATGCTTAATGAAAAAAACGTGTATTTAGTGCCTCTGCCTCATTATTCATGGGATTATTTAAAAACGAAAGTTCAAGCCAATTGAGGGGGAAACACTTGCTAAAACTTTGATTCTACGCGGTATAAAGTGACTATAACGGATACCGCGGCGGCGATAGGCGGGTGCTGAAGCGAATCAGCCCTTAGGCTACATCGACCTGCCAAAGGCTCCGGACCAAGTCGTGGCACCCACGTTTGCTAGATTCGTATTTCAAAGGTTACACTTTTTCTTGACAGTCTCTTCCGTGCCTCTTGTTGTGATACAATATTAATATAAATTAACGATGCAAAGGATGAGAACCCATGCCGGTTTACAATAAACTTGTTCGTGATCTTATTCCCCAAGTGATCAAATCGACTGGGAAGGAATGCCGCACGCGTATTTTGGATGAGGAAGAGTATAAAAAAGAACTGATCATAAAGCTTAAGGAAGAGTCAGAGGAATACTTCTCCGCTCAAAGTCCAAAAGAATCGTTAGAAGAACTTGCAGATATGCTCGAGATCATTCGGGCGTTGGCTACCGTACATGGTGCAGCATGGGAACAGCTTGAAGCCTTGAGAGAGAAAAAGGCGGAAGCACGTGGAGGCTTTCAGGAGCGGGTGTACCTAATCGATGTCGACGACAACGCTTAATGTCAAACTAATTACAGAAAATCTAGCGGACGAGTTAATCACCGGAATGCAGAATGCTTCCGGTATCTACATTATGACTTCCTTCATTATGCAGTCAGGTGTGCGCTTATTGGCGCCCCATCTGAAAGGTGCGATAGAGCGGGGAGCCGAAGTAAAGGTTCTGGCCGGCGATTATCTTTTTGTTACGCAGCCGGAAGGCCTGCAGGCATTACTCAGTATTGATACTCGGCTGGAGGCACGGTTATGGCGAAGTATGGGAACGTCCTTTCACCCTAAGGCCTATTTATTCGACTATGAAAATGGTGAAGGATTGCTTATCGTCGGTTCCTCTAATTTTTCCATGTCCGCCATGAGAATGGGGATGGAATGGAACTTAGCAATGAATGCAAAAGCTGAGCCGTATACCTTCCAAGTCGCTTTGGACAAGTTCATGCAGAACTTCTATCACGATTCTACATTACCGTTAAATGAGCATACCATTGCTATCTATGAAGAGGAGTATCGGACCTGTCATCGTAAAAATCCGGAGTTAATTCGCATGATTACACAGATGGAAGAGGATGAGTACCACGCTGAAAATGCGGGCAATCCTGTAGAAAAAATGGTTTCAGACGGCGAACAAACTCCTATCCATCCTAGGTTTGCTCAAATCGATGCACTGGATGCATTAGAGAGAACGTTAGAAGAGGAATATGACAAAGCCATGGTTGTCATGGCTACGGGACTTGGAAAAACCTATCTTGCCGGCTTTTTTGCCCAGCGCTTTAATCGTGTGCTATTCGTAGCGCATCGTGAGGAGATTCTGCTTCAGGCGAAACGATCGTTCCAGCGCATCATGCCTGACAAAACCTTCGGTATCTATAACGGGGTCATGAAAGAGGGAAACGCAGATTGTGTATTTGCTTCAATTTACACCCTCGGGATGAAGAAGCACCGTGAATCCTTCGTGCAGGACCAGTTTGATCTTATCGTGGTAGATGAATTCCACCATGCTGCCGCGGCGTCGTATCAATCGGTCATCCAATACTTTAAACCGAAGTTTTTACTTGGCATCACGGCAACACCAGATCGGATGGACGGCAAGGATGTCTATGCCCTTTGTGACGGTAACGTCGCCTACCAGATTCATTTCATTGAGGCCATCCGTCGTGGCTGGTTATCTTCATTCCGATATTTTGGTGTCTATGATGATACCGATTATTCATCAATTAGGTGGCTTGGATCACACTATGATGATGAACAGCTGACTGCAGCGCAGCTAAAACAAACAATGGCCGACAAGATCTACGATGCCTGGGCTGAGCATAAGCAAACAAGAACGATTGGTTTTTGCTCGTCCATCCGGCAGGCGGATTTTTTGGCGGGCTATTTTCAAGACAGGGGAATATCAGCAGTCAGTCTTCACTCTGGAACGGTAGGAATCTCGAGGGAAGAAGCGATAACACGTCTAGCCAGAGGGGATTTAGAGGTCATATTTACAGTCGATTTGTTCAATGAGGGTGTAGATATTCCTAGTGTAGATACCTTACTTTTCGTCCGCCCGACGGAATCATTAACGGTTTTCACACAGCAGGTTGGTCGGGGGCTGCGATTGTCGGAGCAGAAGTCGCATTGCACGATCATTGACTTAATAGGAAATTACCGAAATGCAGATGTGAAGCTTCGATTGTTCGCAAACGACGGGAAAGCAAAAGGAACAGCCAAGGAAGCGGTTATTCCAACCGTACCGGTCGGATGCCAACTGCATCTGGAGACGGCCGTTATCAATCTGCTTAATGAATTAAGCCGTAAAAAGCTGCCACATCGCGAGCGTTTGCATCGTTCCTTCCTTGATCTAAAGAATGAGTTCGGACGAATCCCTACTTATTTAGAGCTTCACCTTTATGGCAAATCCAACAGCTGGGAATATCGAAACGACTTCGGTTCTTACGTTGGTTTTCTTCAATGGGCCGAATGCTTAACGAAGGAAGAAGAGGAAGTTTATTATCGATATGAAGCTTGGATCCGTGATGTCGAGAAGACGGTCATGACCAAAAGCTATAAAATGATTGTTCTCCTTTATATGCTCGAACGTGGACCGGAACATTGGGCGGAGTCTGTTACCTCAAAGGAGGTAGCGCCATTCTTTCACGGTTACCTTATGGAAAAGGAATACCGGAGGAGAATCGATTTCTCCGACAAGGATTCGAAACGGCTTTGGGAGTATAATGAGACCGGGGTTAGCCAACTTATTGAACGTATGCCAATGACGAAGTGGGGTTCGGCTAAAGGGAGCATGACCCGCTTCGAGGATGGGGTGTTTAGTCTAAGGATTGAGCCTGCCCCCGAGCATCGTTCTATCCTTTACCGCTGGACGAAAGAAATTTGCCTTTATAGGCTGCATCATCATTTTGAGCGTAAAGAACTAAAGCAGGGACCCCTTCAGTAATGATGGATCATTTACGAAAAATTCATTATAAGTTGGGGTTGTATATGAATTGATGTAGGAAGCTGTTTCTTTAAAAAGAAGAACTGTTTGATACCAGACGAATATCTACGGATTAAATTATACTGCTGACAGATGGATAAGATTATTAGCACGCCAGGAAAATGACAAGATATACAAGCGTTAGCAAATAGACTCTGAAACGAACAAACAGACTAAATAACTTGAGCAGTATTTTGATACAAGGTTCAATTGAATGATGAGTAAATCGACGACACCGGACGCTATCCTGTACGTAAAAAAGTAAGCGCGGCCGGAGACGGTGATCACGATGAGTTAGAGGATGGGTGCTTATGGAGAGTCCACTTTTAGATAAATTGAAGTATGCTTTTTCAAAGGCGTCTTTTTTACTTGATGGAAAGTTGTTGATTAAAAATAATTTTATATCTCAGCACTCTGAAATTATCATTGAACTCCTCACAAAATCCAGAAAAGAACGTGGTATTATTCTTCATCAAGGAACATCCTTGCCTCTTTATTTCGCAACAGTGCTTGCCTGTTTTAAAACTTATTTATCCGATGACAGGGATCATGCTGAATTTCTTGAAGAGCTAAGCGTTGGGGACCTTGTTCTGTATGAAAACAAAAGGGGTATATACGAGGGTAGAGATGCTGACGGGAAGATAATCATTTATTACAACGACAAGGGAGGGACTAGGACAAAAAATCTGATCCCTATATCACTTGTTAACCGAATACAGCCATATTACGGAAATGCTAAAAGTCTTGACGGGAGGGGGATTAAGCGTAAGAGGTATGTAAAGAACGTCATATCGAATTTATTCAAAATCGGAGCGGACGATATAAAAAGTGTTATCAGAAATTCTGTGGTTGTGGTTTGTGATAAGTTAGAGGCAGATCAATTTATTAGTCAGCTTAGCCTTTTGGTTGACCAATCTCAGGCAAAGGTAGGGGATATTTTTCCGGCTGCTTATTATACATCGAATGAAGTCTATTACTACTCTGGTAACTCGGCAAAGGTAGATCCTCTCATTAAATTTACTAGTAAATTGTCTGTGGCACGTGAATTAATTATTGATGATAATTGCATTGAAATGCTTCTTATCGATGGGACTAACTATTTCGCAGAAGATATTTCAGAAATAACAAGTGTTTACAACCGGGGATCGCTGAAAAGCATCATCATGCTTGGTGAAGTCTGCAAAGGTTTGAATTCCAGAACTTTAAATAATCTAGAAAATCTCAAGTTGTTTCTTTGGACAAAGGATAAGATTCAGCTGAACAGTGACAACGTTCTAGCTGGTGTAAACGTTCACGATGAAAGTAAGCGCCTTGATAAGTTATTGAATAATTATATAAACGTCAATTTTGAAAAGGTTAGGGTGAATTTCGAGTTTTCAGATGTAATAGTTAAGTGCAAACAGGATATATATTCATTATCGAGGCATCCGCAGGAAAATGAAAAAAAGTCATTGTTTATTAAAAAATCATATTGGTTGCTCAATCTTCTTGAGAAGTCATTCTTTCCAATTGTACAGATGGAGAGGCTGGTTGCTGAAAACAAAGTTAATGCTCCCTCTCCTGATAAAGAACTCCAATCGTTAGTAGAATTAACAAGGGAGTTATCTGGTTGGAATTTTGAATCATTAATGCAGAATGTGATAGGGAACCTTCAAATAATTAAAAGGGGACTTGACGAATCTAATCCGAGATATAACTACTTGGTAGAAAAGTTAAAAGACTTTAAACTAACAAAAAGAAGATTTTCGATTATTTGCGCAAAAACATATTATGCAAAAGTCTTTTTAGAGTCAGTACCACACTACTTGAGGGAGATAGTTGAAAAATGTGACTTTTTCACACCAAACAAATACAGTTCAAACACGAATTACCACAGTGTAGAGGTTATTGGGGTTTGGGATTGGTCCAAACTAAATCCGTTGTTATTATGCAATGCAAAGACTGTTTCTTTTTTGTTATACGATCACGAGAGCAAGAGACTTACACAAGCACAAGATCAAACAAATCGTAGGTTATTGTCCATAAAAGAGAATAATATGCTGATAGAAAGATTTAATAATGGTACCAGGCATCAAGATGAGGAAATTACTGTTAGTGTAGAACCCGATGAAGAATACATTGATAACTACCTAGAATCTATTACGAATAATATTAATTTGACTGTGGTCTTAGATAGTTTGAGAGAATCCTCTAGTTCCGGCACTCAGACCTCTGAAATTATAAAGGTTGCAATGTTAGATACAGGGGAAAGACTTTTTTTAACACGATATTATTCCCCTTATGTATTTGATGTCGATCGTCAAAATATAACTGAGAAGGAAGTACCTTCGTTAAGTGTTGGAGATTTACTAATATTTACGAATTACGATAACGACACAAGGGATATCGTAGAGAGAATAATTGATATTATTTTACAAAGTGAAGACTGTGAAGAAAATTTTCGTGAATCTTATCGGAAGTCATTGCATTGGAAAAGTGTACTCAAAGACTTGATAAAGAAAAAACGGATTAGTTATCGAGATTTATCTAATATTATGGCAGATGCCGGGACACTAAAACACGAAGTAACTTTAAGAAGTTGGCTAGATCAGAGCTCTCATATTGTAGGTCCAAGAGATGTTGAGTCATATATGGCTATAGCCAAAATAACTAAAGATCCTCAATTGTTAAAGAATCCGGAGGCTTTCCATCAATCGACTAGAGAAGTCCGAACAATGAGAATTCGTATCTTAAGGTTTCTCGGCAAGAACATCGTTCAAAGCTATAATAAAAATCAGGATGCACAGGAAGATGAAGTCCTTAGTAAGCTGCCAATCGACCTCAATAAAATGTCGAGATTAGTACAAATCGAACAACTTTCCGATACTGAGAACTTACTAATTCCAGCTCATTTAGCAAATAAGCCTGTAATACTTTAAAGTGTGGAGGAAAGAGATGAGAGATACCCTATTAGATACGAGAAAAGATTTATTTGATCAAGTCAAAAAGGAGCTTCTCGGGCCGGGGTCCGAATATTCAATTCCAAACGAAGAACACGAAATAATTACTGACTTGCCAGAAGTAAGATACAGTGTCGGTGTTCTATTTCCTCAAAAGAACCTTGTCAATGCGGACAATAACCAAGAAGCTGTACCGAAAACTACCGTTCAGGAAGAGAATGAAGGATTAATTGAAGAGGAACCTTCAAATGATTTTGATGCCAAAAGTGAGAAAAAAAAGAGGTATTTGGGTAACGTGGCAGATGATTCCGAGAATGGTTCCTTAGATGAAGATATCAGCCTTTCGATGCAAAATATGCCATCATCCGTTGGAATGACCTTCTTTGTGGATCAGAACTGCGAAACACTTAGCGTTAAGGTTTCATTTGCTACTTACCGGAAAGCTTTACTTGAGGACTGCAAATTGCCCTTTACTCCGGAGAATGCGGATAGCTACATTCTGCCTACAAAAGTAATTCACATGGTGGGGTATCAAAAACCTGAGGGGCTTCTGGTAATAAAAAGTAGGATGACCCCCAAAGAAGTTACTCAAATTAAACAGTCCGATGAAGTCAATGATGATTACTTAATCGATTGTCTTTATAGGTTAAGTAATCAATTCACAAAAGGCTACGTTAGAAACCCTCATGAGGTCGATGTAAATATTAAATTCACTAATAATTATTTTGAAAAAACGAATCTATCAAATCAAAATATGAAGTGTGTTGCGATTAAACGTCCAACTCCTGATGGTCTTTATGCTATTACCATCTTATTGGTTAACATGAACACTGGTGCATATAATGGAACGAACTCCTTTTTCCAGCCTAAGATTTTGGCCAATACAGGAAATAATAAAGGAATTCGCTTTAAGGAATATACTAATAGAGAATATGCAGAGAACGGGGATTTAGAGGAAAAAGGACTTGACCTTCTTTACCGGGATAAAAAAGTGTACGCAACCGGTCATGGGGTATCGTCTGATTGGAATGTAATCGATACTGGTGAGGGGCAGATTTGGACGGAGTTTATGCCAACGTTCGAAGTACCTCAAATGGATTTTAGTATTAGGGATAAAAGGGTAAGTATAAATGCATTATCGATGAAATATTTGTCGGATTTGGATTCTACTGAAAGAAACATTAAAATTGCTGCAATGAAGGGTTTGATTGACGCTTATTCAACTTGGATATCCGATATTGAAAAGGTTGGTAAATCATTGGATAAAAAGTTTCAAGATGCTGTCGATAAACACATTCGTGATTGCAAGGATTCTTGTGGTCGGATGTACCACGGATTGAAGTTGTTGGAAGAAGACGATAAAATCTATGACGCTTTTCAACTAGCAAATAGAGCAATGTTTATGCAACGGATTCATTCCGCATTCCAGAGAGAAGATCATTACCCTGGTGATATCGAGTTACAGGAACGGATGGAAAGCTTGGACTATTTTAAAATTGAAGATAAAGAACATAAATGGAGACCTTTCCAGTTAGCGTTCTTATTAATGAGTCTTAGATCAATTGCAGCGGAGACAAGTGATGAACGAGATTTGGTCGATCTCATATGGTTTCCAACAGGTGGTGGTAAGACTGAGGCGTACTTAGGACTTACAGCATTCACTATTTTCTACCGTCGGCTTACCTATCTCGAAAGCTCCAATGGTACGACTGTAATTATGAGATACACTCTTCGATTATTGGCCGCGCAACAATTCCTGAGGGCTGGTACTCTTATTTGTGCATGTGAGTCTATTAGAAAAGATTGCGAAAGAAGAAAACCAAGGTATCCAAAACATACCCTTGGAAAAGAAAGGATTACAATTGGACTTTGGATAGGGGGCACTCATACTCCGAATAAAAATGATAACGCAAAACAATCTCTCGAAAAGCTTCTTAAGGCATCCAGTAGTGACTTGAGGGATGTAAAAGATAAACATAATAAATTTCAGATACTTAAGTGTCCGTGGTGTGGTACGAAGTTAGTGAGAGATCACGACGCTACAGGGAAAGGAATAATTGGCCAATGGGGATATATGATGGAAGGAAAAAACAACTTCCGTATTTATTGTCCTCAAGAAAGTTGTGATTTTGAATCGGCTTTACCCATCCAGATCGTGGATGAAGAGTTATACAAGAGCCCGCCCACGCTATTGTTTGGTACAGTGGATAAATTTGCAATGCTACCTTGGAAAAATGAAGCAGGGAGTTTTTTTGCAGCAACCCATACCACTCGGAATAATAGAACTCCTGAATTAATTATTCAAGATGAGCTACATCTTATCTCTGGACCGTTGGGCACAATTGTAGGTTTATACGAAACAGCAATTGATGCATTGTGCAGCGTAAAAGGCGTGAAACCTAAGATCATTGCCTCTACCGCCACGATTCGACGTGCAAAGGACCAATGTTCGAATCTGTTTAATAGAGATGTGTGTCAGTTTCCCGCACCCGGTATTGATGCATCAGATTCTTTCTTTGCTCGTGAAGCAGAGACCACAGAAAAACCAGGGCGTAAATATGTTGGAATTATGCCATCTGGGAAGACAAAGGCAATGATGGAGGTACGTTCTATCGCTTCAATCCTCCAACGCGTTCATATGATGAATATTCCAGATGAAGTTAAGGATAAATTCTGGACATTAGCCGTTTACTTTAACAGTTTGCGTGATTTGAGTAAATGCTCAACCTTAGTGGATGATGACGTAAAGGATTTTCTCAGAAGGACGGCGTATCGTTTTGGGAACAGGAATTTAACGAGACAAATTGGATCAGCAGATGAATTAACAAGCCGTATCTCTACCTCACAGTTAAATGAAACTTTAGAGAAGCTGGAGCAAGTTGTTTATAGCAATGAAAACATAAAAGATAAAAAATATCCAATTAATGTATTACTTGCAACAAATATGATTTCAGTAGGTGTGGATGTGGCGCGGCTAAATGTGATGTTGTTAGTTGGTCAACCAAAACTCACGAGTGAGTACATTCAAGCATCAAGCCGGATTGGAAGGACATATCCAGGAATCGCGTTTGTATTATACGATGGTGCAAAAAGCCGCGATAGGTCCCACTATGAACAATTTAGAAGCTATCACGAGTCCTTCTACAAGTTTGTAGAACCTACAGGTGCGACTCCTTTTTCAAAACCAGCACGTGATCGTGCGCTACACGCGGTTATGGTTACGCTTATTAGGCATAAATACCAACTTTCCCAAGATAATGCCGCCCAATTTTTTCAGCGAGATGATGAAGCGACGAAAGAGATTGAGTCGTACATCTTAACTCGTGTGAATGAAGTGAAAAAACGGGCGGATATCGAGTTAAAAGATGAGACGGAAGAGATCCTTAGGGAGATGAGCGAGTTCTGGGATGATTGGGCGGATCGAATTAATCGTTCGTCTGGAACACCATTTTACTACGGTGATAGATACATAGTACAAGACCCACCTTCAGACTCGAAAAGGTTATTAAAAGTATTTGGTAATGAAAGTTCCGATTCCGCTAAAGAAACTCTAACTTCCATGCGGAATGTGGATAGAAGTGTAACTGCGGGGCTAATAATCTGGGAGTGATATCCATGGCGAAATTAGGTAGACAAAAAGATATACAAAGACTTAACAAAGTTACGCATACAGTCAGAAGTTCCCAAGCTATACTTCAGTATGGTGTAGGGGCAATGGTCGATTTCCCCGACCAAACATTAATGACGGCTGCTCCAGAATATTGGGGTACGAGGGTAAGCAGGATTCACGATGAGAGATTGGAAAAGGCATTGAAAGTGGATTACTTTGGTATGCCGGGAAACAGTAATTTCAAGGATGACTGGGGCATTGCATACACCAGGTTCCCCGAGTGGTATTTTTGCCCCAAATGCCGGGTGTTTCAACCGCTAAAATCATGGATCAAGGAGTATGCCAAGAAAGCGACTGCAAAACAAAAGGAAATAGACCCAAACATGAAAAGACCTAGGTGTATGGAGTGTAGGCAGGGTTTAGTTCCAAGCCGTATTGTAGTTGCATGTACAAAGGGGCATATTGATGATTTTCCGTGGGTTAGATGGGCACACGAAAAAAATGTTACTGGTAGACAAGACATATGTCCCGACCCGAAAATAACATTTGAGACAGGAACTACTTCTACTGCAGGCCTAGAAGGGCTTAATATTAAGTGCAAAAGCTGTAATGCACGGGCTACCTTAAAAGGTGCATTTGATAGGGATGCTATGGAAAAGTTAGGTTTTAGATGCACTGGAAGAATGCCTTGGAAGAATCATTCCGTTGATTGTAATGAATATCCTAGGGCTATGCAACGAGGAGCATCCTCGTTGTATTATCCTAAAGTTGTAAGCTCGCTTGTGATACCTCCTTATTCTGAAAAAGTTAATGATTGGATCTCATCCTCAAAAGGCTTTGAAAAAGCATTAAATTACATTGGGGAATGCGACGAGTTCGAGCGTCAGGAGAATATCAAAAAAAGGTTGGATAAATGGTCAGAGGAAATCTCAATCGAGATATCAGTTGATGAAAGAGTTATAAAGAATATCTTATCTAGACGGTTAGTGGAGTCTGCTGATGACGATTCTGAGATAGTAAATGCAAGTGGGTTGCAATATAGGCTTGAAGAGTTTGAGGCGCTTTCCGGAAAAATTTCAATAAGCAATCTAAATGAAAATGATTTTGTTAGGGAAGAAACCGATATTAATTTCTACGATATCCCCTTTGTAAAGAATGTTTCACTTATTCACAAGATTAGGGAAGTTCGTGCACTTACAGGTTTTACGAGAATAGATCCCTCTGACGCAAATGAAGTAGGAGAAAATATACCTGGTTTTATCCCGATAAAAGAGCCGGAAACAAGATGGTATCCAGGTTATGAGGTTCGTGGAGAGGGGATATTCATTGAATTTAATAATGCTGATATTAATCAGTGGTTTGAACAGAACGAACAAAGCATTCAAAAGAGAATAAAGATTATGAATGATCATTATCAAGCATCGTATCAAGGGGAGTTCACGAGCAGGGTTATTACACCTAAGTTTGTCTTACTTCATACAATAGCTCATTTGCTAATACGTCAATTAAGTTTTGAATGTGGTTACACAGCTGCATCTCTTCGCGAAAGATTGTATTGCAGCGAGCCGGAAGATGGGTTCGAGATGTCTGCCATTCTTATATACACGGCAAGCGGGGATTCGGAAGGAACTCTTGGTGGGCTTGTGAGACAGGGATACTGGGATTGCCTCCCTAGAACATTTAAAAAGGCAATTGAGTTTGGCGAATTATGCTCGAATGATCCTGTCTGTATATCTAGTAAAGGACAAGGTCGAGACGCGTTAAATCTGGCATCTTGCCACTCTTGTAGCTTACTTCCGGAAACTAGTTGTGAGTAATTTAATGTTTTCCTGGATCGTGCATTAGTTGTGGGGACTTTTGAGGAAAAAGAGATAGGTTTCTATAAAGATTGGATATAGTAATACAGGGAGGGATTTGCTAAATCTCTCCCTGCTTGGTCTCGCCTACTCATACTTGTTATACATGTCCTAACCATTCTTAAGGCATGATTCATATCGCTCATCTCCCTTTAATGAACTCGTTATTAGGATCTTCTTCAAGCTCCATTTTAATTTCGGAAACACTTCGTGCAAGATAAGAAAATCGAACTCCATAGCGATCATAGCCACTAAGTTTACATAGGTTTCAAACTTACGTATCTTCTAGGGTAATTATTTATTTCAGTTTTATGATTGATTCATAATGATTTAAAGGGAAAATAATTAGGTGGTGACTCGTTCGGCTCTTATGCAATTTTGGACTAGACCCAGCTCAAATAAAGTTGTAAAACATCCTCAACGCTTTGCGGATATCGAAATCCATTCAGTTCCCAATCTCATCCTTACTTCGACTTCTCTGCCAGCTGGCAAACCGTCCTCTTGGCCATAATGAAGTATCGGGTTTTACTTTTCATGCAAAAGTATTGGTTGCGGATAGGTCTAAAGCTTATTTAGGAAGCGCCGACTTCACGCAGTACGGTTTTGAGAGAAACATTGAATTAGGTGTTTTGCTTAAAGGTAAACAAGTTAAGCCCCTTTACTTTTTATTAAACGTAATGTTGTCTTCTCGAGGATGTACTCCGTTTTTTACATGAAAATATAAAGAGACCTAAGTGAATGTCTTAGGTCTCGGTATTATGCTCGAGCTGCTGCGACTAATTGTTCTGAGAAAAGTTCGGTTTGCAACTCTTTTAACAGCTGATTGTATATAAGATCTACGAAAGATTGAGCAAGTTTCACAGGTACTGCATTACCGATTTGAGTGGCTATATTTTCGGTGGAGCCTTCGTAAGCCTTTCCATCGACACGACCGGTAAATTTGTAATACAGTGGAAATGTTTGAATTAATGCAGCCTCTCTCATGCTTATTGCTCGATCTTCTTCAGGATGTCCAAACCGTCCTTTTGTATAGGCTAAACACCCGCATGTTATGGTAGGAGCATAATTGTCGAAATTCATTCTTCCATAGACATCTCCAAAATTAACGTTCGACTTTTTATGGCATTCCAATGCTAACTGCTGTTCTTTCCAATCGGAACGACTACCTCCGTTCTGAGGAGTAGCCCGGATTCTAACTAGATTATCAGGGGAAAGATTTCTACATCTATGTAGTTTATCTTTTTCATCAGCCCCACCGGCTTCTAATTTAGTTAAATTATATGGCTCCAAATGCTTCCTTAACGTGGGGGCTTTTTCTGTTTTAGGCCATAAAGGAAGCGGGTTAGTTACATATGGTTGCCCCTTGACGGATTCTTTAATAATCGCATCGGTGTTCGGGAATTCATTTATCTTTTTTCCGATAAGTATCATTCTTTTTCTGTGTTGAGGAACTCCGTAATTAACGGCATCTACTACTTCAAAGCGTAAGTGATATGACGGAAGATCCCAATGTTTTTTGTGACCGTCGGAATTCAAATTAGTAAGAAGAGATAGGAAGATATGAAAAATTTTGAAATTAACTATATTATCGACGTTCTCAAATAGGATATAATTGGGTTGAAATATATTCACAACTCGTATTACTTCCATTATGAGTTTGTTACGATCATCTGTATTAGAGACACTCTTCTTGCGGCTGTGTCTTGAAAAACCCTGACACGGCGGTGTTGCGACAAGAAGATCCAGGTTATCACCATTCAGTTTTTTTTTGATCTTGCTCCATTTTTTTTTCTTGATTTTTTTTATATCTTTCACTAGCAGGTGGTCACTACCATGATTTAGTGCATAGGTACTTGCGATTATTTTATCGAATTCTACGGCACATTTTATATCAAAGTGTTTTTTTAACGCTTCGGATACCCCACCTGCTCCGGAAAATAAATCTATAGCTGAAAATTTCACATGGTACCCCCTACAATAATACTCCTTATAACATATTATTGTATAACAATGTGCTGGCTACTGAAAAGTTATTTTTCGAGGAAAACTATGTAATCGGAAGGTGATCCATTTGTCGATTAATAAGTTTCGAACCAAAGCAAGAGCCATTGAGCTGTTAGGGCGAAAACAGATCAGAGACGATATTACAGCATTAATTGAATTGATGAAAAATTCTTACGATGCAGATGCGGAAGAGGTTACTGGCGATTTTACTCTAAACACCGCAAATCCATACATCTTTCTGTACGATATTGGTATAGGTATGGAAGCGAATGATATTTTAAATAAGTGGTTGGTACTAGGAACAGATTCCAAAAAGAAGCCTCAAAAAGAAAAGTTGTCAAAAATCAAAGAAAGACGATTAATGGGGGAAAAGGGAATTGGCAGATTGGCATCTGCTGCTCTTGGTGAGCAACTTTGGTTGTTTACTAAATCACAAAGCGAAAATTGGCATACCTTATATTTGAACTGGAATATTTTCGAAAACCAAGATATGTACCTTGAAGATGTAGTGATTCCATTACATTTTAATAAATCGAAAGAAGAAATTGTATCAGCTGAGTTTTTTTCATTACTAGTCCAAGAACAATTATCCAACTTAAAAAATGCTTCTTGGTTCGATGAAAATAATGTTAACTCTGTTAAGGAGAAATATTCAGAAATATATGATAGGATCGAAAGGCAAATTTCAAGAAATAGTACGCCGTTAGATCATTTAACTGAAATTGTTTACTCTCTTGATAATAAAAACCAAGGGACAATTTTGCTCATACAAGATTTACGGCACTCATGGTCAGATGTGTTTGATACTACCAAAAATAGATCCGATAATTACATGGCCACTCAAAGATTTAATAGGCTTGGATCATTTATTGACAGTTTCAATAACACAATGAAAGATTTTAAAGTAGGACTTACTGTAAATAATGAACTGATCCAATTTAATCACTTTATAGATGATGAATTACATGAACTTTATGATCTCAAAATAAAGGGAAGAATTGAAAACGGTAAATTTTATGGAAAGTTGTTCGCCTTAAATGCTGATGCGGAACTATTAGATGCATGTAATGATGAACTTATCGCGGGGATAGACGTTACACACGGGATAACTAACCCTTCAATCAAGGATTGTGGGCCTTTTAGTGTGGAACTATGTCATTATGAAAAGGAAGAAGCTAATTCAGGTTTAACCAAAGAGCAGATAGAAAAATTAGATTCTAGAATAGAATACGTTGGGGGTTTAAAAGTATACAGAGATGGTGTACGAATTCTGCCATACGGAGATCCCGAAAATGACTTCCTCAATTTGGAACAAAACCGTTCTAAAAATGCTGGGAAATATTTATTCAGCCATAGAAACTTATTTGGAAAAATTGAACTGACCTCGGAAGAAAATCCTGAATTAGAGGATAAGTCAAGTCGAGAAGGGCTAATTGAAAATGAACAGTTTCATTATTTCGTTAAGACATTGCAAAATTTGCTGGTAACTATTGCTGTTGATTACTTATCTAATAAGAGAAAGGGAGCAAAAGCACTACGAGAAAGTTATGTAAGCTTTAATAAACTTAGACATGAGAGAAACAAGAAGGAAAACGAAGCAATCGTTAACGAGGAAAAAGAGACTAAAAGAGCAATCAGTAATATCTTAAAAGAAATAAAAGAGAAAAGGAGCTTTTTTAATAATTTTAAAATAAATTTAAACGACATAGTGGAATCCATGCCGAATGTGCCTGAGAAGTTTAGCTATGCTTTATTAAATAAAGGTTACTCCGAACTTCTGAGTTTTAAAGAATTAATTTATAAAAAACTCTATGAAGATCACGAGCAAATGAGATTGTCAGTCAACCCTAGGTTTGTGCCAAACGAAGAGACACAGGATGACATTAATATATTAAATTCAGATATTGATGAGTTTTTCAATGAAAATCTGAATTCTCTAGAGACTTTATTTAAAGAAAGGGAAAAGGCTTTTCGACAAAGGATGGATGAATGGCGTAATAGAGTCTCAAAGTTATTTAATAACGATTTTGATAGATATGTAACTGCTAATTTAAACAGAGTAACTGTATTGAGAGATGATATTAATAATATTTTCGATCATATAGAAAATGAACTTAACAAGGTAGAAAAAAATGTACTAAATGAAACTAGTATGCTGATTGCGCTTGAACGAGTCTTGTCGGAAATAAAACAAGATATATTATTAGATAATCGTCGAATAAAAAAGACTCTGCTTGAAGAAGTAGGTAAAGGCCAATCGATGTTAGAACATTATCATCTGCTAGAGCCTCAAGAAGTCAATAATTTTGATAAGGAGTTTAATCATTTAATTAATAATATCGAACTTCGAATTGACGAAATTAGACACCGAAAATTGAATGAGGTAATGAATTCATTTGATACAGCATACAAGGAGATCTTGGATAAAACAATTATAGAAATATCAAAATTAGGTAGAGTTAATTCATTAAATGAAATAAATGAATTAGTTGGTGTTCTTAAAAATCAAAACCAAGATCTTAAAAGAGAAAATGAAATTTATGCGGATCTCGCAAATATGGGGATGGCAGCAGAGATCGTAAATCACGAATTCAATCAATTGTTAGTAAATGTCGAAGATGGAATTAAAAACATTAAAAATACGAACCTTAATCCCACACAAAGTTATTGGATTCGTCAGATTGAAGCTGGCTTTAAGGCGATAGGAACACGTCATAGCCAACTTTCTCCAATGTATAGAAGCTATAATTTAACTAGACGTAAAGTTCAAGTTCATGCCCTTTTAGAAGAATTAATTACATTCTTTAATGCTAGATTGAATCAAGCAGGGATAAAAGTGGATAATAAAGTGGATAAGGATTTTGTTCTTATGCTTTCCCCTTCGAAAATTTATCCAGCTATCTCTAACTTGATCGACAATTCGATTTATTGGTTACTTAACGGACATCATAAGTTAGTTTTGTTAAGAAGCGATATACTAAAAAATTCTTTGTATTTAGAAGATAGTGGTCCGGGTATTTCCCCTAGAATCCAAGAAAAAGTCTTTGAACCCTTTTTTACTAGAAGATCCGGAGGAAGAGGGTTAGGACTTAGTATAGTTAAGAAAGTACTTGAATCTCAAGGGCACTCTATTTCGATTATTCAAAGAAGAGAAGATAAGATGCTTGACGGTGCATGCTTTGAGATAAAATTCAATGAAAATGATAGGGTGGGGTAATTTTGTTAGATACAATTAATCCTAAAGTTATTAATATTGCTAGAGAATACTTTAAAGATATTCTTTATGTAGATGATGCTATTAAAAAACCGAGTGATTTAAAAAGCATTATGGACTTAGCAAACAAAGAATCAGCCGCGGCATCTGAAACGGCAAATTCAGTACAAGAACAACCGATTACTAGAAGACCTGTATCATATTCGATTGAACCGGAGGTAAATCAAAACAACATTGAACAACGAGTGGAAATTAAGCAAAGTACACTTGAGACTAGCGGCATGCTTGATGATTATTTTGATGCTTTCGAAATAATTTATAATCTTAATAGTAATGGTAATAAGGTTAGTCCGTTTTTCTTTGAGGGTGACCATCAAATTGAGACGGTTGTATCTTTAATTGAACAATCACATTTGACAATTCTAGATTGGGAACTAGATCAAACTGGCGGAGAAACGACACTAAACATTCTAGAATCTGTTTTTAGAAATACAGGTAGATTAAAATTGATTGTTGTCTACACAAAAAACCCGCTTCAAGCTTCAAAAATGATTCGAGAAAAATTTAATTCAAAAATTATCAACGACACTAAAACAAAAGTTGAAGAAAGTACAGTAGACATATTTGATTTACAAGATGCCTTTGTTTTAGTTTGCAAAAAAAGAGAACTGCCCAGTAATAAATTGAAGGATACATTTATTGAACTACTAATTAATAAGTTTGGCATTTTTCAATTTGTTTTTTTTGATTCAATAAATAAGATAGTTGGAGAAACGGCAACTGTACTTAAGCAATTTTCGCACCCATTCGAAAATATCTTATTACTTCAACTTCAGTCATCAGGGGTTAGTGCAGCTGATTATGCTAAAGTCATTTCTAAGATGATAACTAACCATATAAATAAGGTGATTGATGTAGATTCGGTAATTTTCGAAGAGATAACGGAACAATGGAAGGAAAATATTGGACTTATGTTAGCTATGGATAATGCAAAATTGTTAGAGCTACTAAGCAGAAAATTTATTAATTTAGAACAAACACAAAATAATAGAACAAACGGAAAGAAAAACAAAAAATTTATTTTAAGTATAAAACAGATGTCAGTGGAAAAATGGCGGGAAATATTTACTTTATTGTGTGGATTGAATCTAATTGACGCTGCTTCTTTAGATCCGGTAATTAACGTAATTATTGAGCAAGTAATTGAAAATTCGTCCGAAGAGGAATTTGCAAAAAACACTGAATTAGTTAAGTTGTGTGGTGACAATCAAACGTTAAAAGAACAATGTATCGCATTGTACAGGACCAACGTAAAAAGGGATGTTACTGCATGGATAAAACCTATATTACCGAGTATATTGTTAGCTTTAATAGCTGATCGTGGGACGACACATTTTTCTAAAACGGTAGTCGATCTAGTTCATCTAATGAAAGTGATTGAATATAAAGAAAAACGTCTTGATAATATAGATACCATCATTGGGAATAACAATATTGTAAATTATTTTAATTCTGGGGATGTTTTAATTAATGGGGATAAGCTTCTTCTCTGCATATCACCTAGTTGTGATGTGTTTCGCCCTGAAAAAGTAGACAATATGCTTAAATTTGTAACCGGCAAGAGAATAGACAGTGATTCAGCTTTCTTACAACTAAAAACTTACGAACACTTGACAATTCTGCCTAACCATGAAAATTCAAATAAATTAATGTGTGCCCTTTGGAACTTCAGCGTAACCGAGGTACATAATATTGAGGAATTAGGTAATTATACAAGACCATACAGGTTAGAGCCTGGATATATTCAACAAATCATGAATGCGTATATCGCATATCAATCAAGGACTGGAGTAGATGAACTTTTTGTTAAAAATACATCCAGTTTGAGAAACTTTTATGTTTTTAATTAGGAGGCTATATGGACAAATTCTCCCAAGAGAAAAGAAAGTCGATAATGGGGAGTATAAAATCTAAAAATACAACGCCGGAGCTTATTGTTCGGCGTCTTCTTCATAAATTAGGGTATAGATTTCGCCTTCATAAAAAAGATCTTCCTGGCTCACCTGATATTGTTTTACCCAAACATAAAAAAGTTATTTTTGTAAACGGGTGTTTTTGGCATAAACATGAAAATTGTAAAAAATCAGAACTACCAGAAACAAATAGAGAGTTTTGGCAAGATAAAATCAGTAAAAATATAAAACGTGATGCGGAGAATATAGCAAAACTTACTGAATTGGGATGGGGCGTTCTTACTATTTGGGATTGCCAAACAAAAAAAAAGGATTTGGAAAAGCTACAAATAATTCTAGATAGTTTTCTTAGAAGTAATAATCAAATTTATTGACGGTTATAAAATATGCCCAAGGTGGAACCCGAAAATGAGTATAAACACAATAATTGGTTCAGAGCTGTTCGAAACTTACAGCAAAATTTCTAACGCTGTTAAGACAATTCAAAAAGAAGATAAGACATTGGACGAAAAGAAAATTTTAATGACGGAATTGCGAAAACAAAATGAAGCTGTTCTTAAAAATTATAACGATGTGGCTGCAGAGTTTGCTCGTTCATTTATAAATAAGAATCAATTAAATGATGACCATATTATCGAAGCAAGAATCGGTAGTCCTACACCTTATGGTAACCAACCGAAGGATTATCTTTGGTCGGGAATCTCCATACACACAGATAAATCTTTTAGTTTTCAATATTCATGGGTATTTCAAAAAGATCTTCTTGAAGTTACCTTTTGTTTTGGCTCAGGAGGTTCCTCAACAGGAAGAATTGATGCTTCTGTTAAAGAAAAAAAGGAAGCACAGATGAGAGCACTCGAACAACGGTTCATTAACATTCTTATGGAGGACAGATATAAACCGATAATCTTACGCTTATTAAAAGAAGAGGGGTTTGTTATAACCTCAGAATGGTTAAATTCAGGAGAAAAAATGCAGGATATTGAGAGCTACGTATCCTATATTCGGACGAAAACCGGTTCAAAGACTGGAATAACTAAGTTCTTTAAACCGGATGAGCTTCTGAATGAAGGGTTCGATCTGGAAGCTAAGTTATATCACTATTTTCATTTGTTTCTTCCAATCTGGGAACAGCTACACTTAAAGGATAAAGAAACAAACATTGATGGTGAATCGATTGAAACTGAAATATTTAACTACAAGCAAGACGACGATCAAATTTTTGGTGTTTTACAAAAAATGAAAAAATATATTAATCATCAAGGCTTCCAATATCCCGACAAACTAATTGAAAACTTCTACCTTTCCTTAAAAACAAAGCCTTTCGTTATCTTGGCCGGTATTTCCGGCACCGGGAAAACGAAGCTCATCCAAAAATTCGCAGAAGCCCTTGGGGCAACAGAAGCGAATGGGCAGTTTACGCTTATTCCGGTTAGACCGGATTGGAATGACCCGTCCGATCTAATAGGTTACAAGGATCTGGGTGGAACATTCCGCCGCGGAAAATTAACTTACGTACTGGAAGCGGCATCTGAGCCGGAGAACCGGCAGAAACCCTACTTTGTTTGTTTAGATGAGATGAACCTAGCGAGAGTAGAGCACTATTTTAGCGATTTACTCAGTATCTTAGAAACGCAGCGTTGGCAAGATGGGCACATTGTGACCGATAAAATTGTTACTGAAGATCAAGTAGGTAGCAATTTTGGTATCCCTGAAAATGTGTTCTTCATAGGTACGGTGAACATGGATGAAACCACGCATCCTTTTAGCAAAAAGGTATTGGACCGAGCCAATACCATCGAATTCAATCATATCCAACTCGACAGTTTTTATGGATTAGAAGATATTGTAGGTATTACGGAAGAAGAATCAGAGGCTGTATACCCAGCGACGAGTTTTTTGACCAGCGACTACTTACAGTTAAAGGACACATACGCAAACAATAAAGATATTGTCCAAAGAACTGTAGGTCAATTGGTAAGAATCAACACGATTCTTGAAAATATCCACGCGCACGTTGGTTTCCGTGTCAGGGATTCAATTTGTTTCTACTTGATATACAACGAACGGTTCTCTTTGATGACTACCGATGAGGCAATGGATATGCAGATCATGCAGAAGATTCTACCTCGAATTCAGGGCAACAACTCAGCAGTGAAAAAGGTAATCATCGAGCTCTTATTGCTCTGTATTACTGGTTCCACCGTTCAAAGCAAAGAATATTTGGATGGAGAAAGAGATGTTGAGCAGCTGTGGACTAAGCATGCAACCGAAAATAATGTCAAATATCCTCAATCCAGTAGGAAGCTTATCTACATGCTACGGAGGCTTGATGATGACGGATTCACTTCATTTTGGGTCTCTTAAAAAGAACGTGATTCTCCTGCACATTGAAACGAATCTGTTTGATCTCTACTTAGAGGGGAAACCGTACCATCCAACGGTAGATATGCTCCGGCTACATCGGACAGAAGAGAGTGTGTGGGAGCAGGCGGATCTTCATGTATCTATTCACTCCGATCAATTGCAGGTTCTATCTATTGCTGTCTTTAATCCCAATCGTGGAGAGCTAGAGCCTTGGCAGAACGAACAAGCTTGCTTTCCGATCTTTTACGAGACGCAAACCTACAATTTATTGGTTGAGAAGAAGGCGGATATAGACTTATCTTTTTACCATGAAAATTATTCGTTGCGCGAGGCGGTATTGCCAAAGGGAAAGCGGGTTCTGTCAGGGAACTTGAATTTTGGGAATGAGATCGGATTTTCAGAGCTGGAATTACGATCAAGCGCTTTATCTCTATTGAGGATTAGGTTGGAAGTTTTCCCTGTGAAGATGGATTACAAGAGGGATTATCAGGTCATTCTTCAAGATGTGAATCACCAGATTCATAACCTGACCTTTGATTTCCTGCGCAAAACATATCAGTTAACGGGCCTGAAAGAGACGAAGCAGCAAAGTTTAACAGAATATTTTACGATATTACGCTATCTTTTTGACCAACTTATAAAAGCTGTCCAACGGATAGAAGGCTCCCCTCACACGCAAATGCATCAGAGTCAACGCATTGTCCCGGCCGAGAGGGCAAAGAAAATCAATACCAAAACCTTACAATACTTGAGTAAACATCCGCAGCAACTGGTCAAAGATCCCGCGAACGGAATGGTTCGAGTCAGAGGCGAAAGATATGTTCCAACGCATGTGTTGGATGCTCGAAGAGTCGTTAATTATGATACGCAGGAAAATCGATTCGTTAGATGGGTGTTCCTCCGTATTGAGCGGAAGCTGAAAGACTTGTGGCAGTTACTAAAGGACCAGAAAAGACTAGAGGACCCTTTGTTGGCTCAGACGATGACCCGTATGCAGAAGGAGGTTCGAAGGGTGCTTCAGTTTGATTTTTTACAAGTGGGAACTATGAAGCAAATGTCGGTTTCCCTAGTGATGCAGATGGCTCCAGGGTATCGAGAAGTATACAAGTACTACCTCATGCTGCTCAAAGGCCTCATCATCCAGGATGACTTATTCCGGTTGTCTTTGAAGGATTTAGCCACTCTTTATGAATACTGGTGCTTCCTTAAGATACATCAGTTGTTGAGTAAAAAGTATGAGCTGGTCAGGCAAGACATCATAAAGTTAAATTATAGCGGGGTTTTCGTTAAGCTTAAGAAATCTGCCACGTCGACGGTGACTTACCGCAACCCGAAAAACGGAGAAATTTTTAAGTTGTTTTACAATCAAGCGCTTCGGGGACCGACGCTTACGCAGAAACCGGATAACGTACTTACTCTTCGAAAAATGGAGACGTCTACGGAGTATAAGTACGTGTTTGATGCGAAATATCGATTGAATCCTGCGGAGCCGGGGACGCCATATTATGCGACCTATGACGGGCTTCCAGGGCCTGAAGAGGACGATATCAACACGATGCATCGTTACCGGGACGCTATCGTTCATGCGGAGAAAGATTCGGAGCAGTTCGAGCGGACGATGTTTGGGGCGTATGTGTTATTCCCGTACCCGGATGAAAAGAAATATAAAGAGCATCGATTATACAAAAGCATAAAGGCCGTTAATGTCGGGGCATTTCCTTTTCTGCCGGGATCAACAAAATTGTTGGAAGAGTTTCTGGATGAGATTATTTTGGACAGTCCGGAGAATGCATATGAGCGAGCTGTTCGACCAAGGGGGTCGAAGGAGTATTACGATAACAAGTATAACGGAAAAAATGTACTGGTCGGTTGCATGAGCCGCGAGGAACAGTTGGAAGTAGCGCTGAAGCATAATTTTTATCATACCCCGCATGAGAATATCACGAATCATAAGATCCTTACACAATTGGAGTATGTGGCGCTTTATCAATCAAAGAAGTTCTTCGATAAGACTAATGAAATAGTAGGTGTGAGATACTATGGAAGAATAAGGGATTGGAAGATTGTGAAACGCGGCGAAATCACAGTAATTCCCTCAAAGCATAATCCTTCGGATAAGCTTTATGTAGTATTCGAAATCGAGGACTGGGAGACAAGGAAACAAATCATTCTCCCCGGTGGTCATGGGGTTCGAAGCATCGCTTTCACCTCAAAGTATATATTCGACCGGGCGTTGGAAGTAGCCGAGTTAAAGCTGGATAATGACGAAGAGCTTCTTGTATGGCGTGAAGCGCGCCGGAGAGGTCACGTGGAAGTGAAGTTAGATCATGCGTATATTGACGATGCTAAGAAGGTAATAAGCGTGAGCTTAAAGGAGGAATAAATATTGCGGCATGTGGATTTTTTAGGCGACAATAGATTGCGACATAAAATTGTCTACGATAAAGAATCGTACTCTGAGTGCATTTACTGTGGTAAACCAGCGGATACCAGAGAGCATATACCGTCAAAGGTCTTTCTTTCACAACCATATCCAGACAATCTTGGTATTGTTCCGGCATGTAAAGAGTGCAACAAATCATTTTCTGGTGACGAACTTTTTTTATCACTATTAATCGATATTCTAAAAAGAAGACATTATGGAATGGAGTATACTTTTTCAGAGGAAGTCGAAAGTAGAATAATTTATAACAAAAAGCTAGTCAAAGATATTGAAGAGGCACTAGAGAATAAGCAGCTAGAGAAGTTTGATGTGAAAGTTTCAAGGATCATCTTTAAACTAGCTATAGGGCATTCTGTTTATGAGCTTTCCGAAGGATATTGTATTAAGGAGGGAGCTATCGACTACTCTTTTGGAGACAGTATGTCTACTAAAGAAATTGAGGAATTCTCTCTTCCATTTGATATTAGCGGAGAGCCACTTTTGGAGATAGGCAGTAGGGTGTATGAAAGGGTAATAGTTCTGGATCTCAACTTGGCAGCTATTCATAATACTGAGCAAAGATTAAATACTTCCTTAGTATTGCTGGATTGGGTAGATGTACAGGATTCTAAATATTCTTACACCAGCTATAGATTCGGTGAAGAAATCATAGTTAAGATGATAATAAATGATTTTTTATATGCCATGGTGACTCTTACGTTGGAGTAATTGTCCGTGGGTAAAGAGTTTTTTAACGGGAGTCAGCCTAATTCTAAGACAGTAGAATATTGGGTGAGAAAAAGTAAAATGAAGAGGTAGAAATTATGAGCATAAAGACTTTTGGGGCTGAATCTTCTGCGGAGGATTGCATACTGACTCTAGATAGATTGTTTACCTTATTAGAAGACATTGATATAAAAGTAAATCCGTCCTGCCGCTTTGCAATGTTTCGTAGAAATTTTGAACAGTTTTATAATCATGTTATGTTTGCTGGCAAGAATCCTAATGACTATAAGTTAACTGAATTATTGGAAGGTTTTAGAGACTATAGTGAGTTAAAGATAATATGCTCATCGAACAAATTGCTAACTGAGGCTAGAGGGGATATTCAATTAATAATGTCTGGCAACACACTTGATTCAATGGATAAGAATAGAACCGCTAGAGACGTTCAGTTTCAACTTTCTTTTGCGGCACATCTAGAATTAGCTGGATATAACATTAGTGTTCAAGAGCCTGATTTTTTAGTAGAAAAGAATGGATTGACTTACTCAGTAGCAGCAAAACGACTTTCGGGTAAAGGGTCGATCTATAATAATATTGTTAAAGCAGAAAAACAAATAAAGAATTTTCCATATCCCGGTTTTATAGTCCTCTCGATTGAAAGACTAATGGATGAAAAGGATTTTGTGTTGTACATAGAAGACGCTGATTTGTCGGCAGAGATTAGTTATGCATTGATGTTAAAAATAATAAAAAAGCACTTTAATCCAAAACACTTTACGAGAGATGATCAAGTAAAAGCACTAGTTTTTTCATTTTCTATGGGATGTATCTCTCCTGACTATGAGCCAGGGTATTCTTCCGCTTTCACTTATTTTCCAATTGAAGAGTTAAGTAGCGAGTCTGGGCAGGAAGTAGTAACGTTTTTTGATAATTACAGTATCAAGAGTCCTAGCTTTTTTTCAATTTCACAATAATTCAATCAGTGTTTTAAGTGAAACACTCTAGAAACTAATTCGTGTCTTAGTTGAGCAACTACAATGAGATCAATCAAAAGAAGAGAAGATCCCGATATACCAATAACATTCGGGTTACTTATTGCTGATTATCGTCAACAATTATGTAGAGAGTATATTCTCAATTACATCGATAGGTTTAATTATAGATCCGACAGATATATTAATTTTTATTTGCCAGGATACTTTGAAGAAGATTTGTATAGCTCAACGCAAATTATTAAAATAGCGGGTAAACAGTATTATTTTAATGATGAGAAGTATATGGAATTTTTGGGAAAACTAGAAATTGATTTTGAAATAGGATACATATACAACCCAACGTTAATTTTAATGGAATATGATCGCGGTAATTTTAATCAGACTAAAAGAATCCTAATTGAATTAGACCATAACGGAGCGGATATCAAGAAAACAGGTGAACTGTTTGAGAATATTTTTGAGTTAGCCAAACATCATGTGAACATTAATGAATTCTCAAATGAAATGATGAAAAAGGAATTCAAACGAGGGCTCTTTGATAGAGTTTTGAAAGTGGTGGACAATAAGCTTGTTACTGAAAATTTATGATACCTACGGTAGAGTGAAAAAGTTTAAATTGTCTTAGATATACCCTATAAATACTTTTTTCAATATGGGTATTCGATTTTATGAATGGACATTTGGTTTGTCACAGTAAGAAAAAGTGCATAATTGTAGCCATTTGACCTGTGGCAATATTGTGAGACATCTGCTTGACACACTTGACCCAAATACTGATATGCAAGCCGATTATGAATACTTTTTTCATTAAAATGTCCACCTCAAGTTTTATTATAGCTTAAGGATAACACTTAATCCGCGGATATGGTCGCTTAGGGAGCAAAAACATCGGCATTGTTTGAGGAATTGAAAAGCCGTAAGATAGAATCACAATTTGACGGCCAGATAATTATTGCCGATATATGCGGCTATAATTCAATGCTATCGGAGTATCCAATATTTGTTGACACCTTGTTGACGAACATCGTCAACAAGCAGCCAAACTTAAACAAAATGAATAATACACGTTGGTTAAAACCCTTATAAATCAAGGGTTTTAACCAACTAGTACAGAAGCCAATCAACTCCCACATGTTCCCGCATACGATACAAGTATAGTCGTTGGCGCTGTTACTTCAGAATGATGTAATAGTTAAATATAACGCCGCGGCACGTGAAGTCCTTGATATTTCAGGTTTTTTAGGTTTAGTTGCATCCAGCAAATTTTTTCCATTCGCCAATGGCTTGTCTTAATACAACTTCCCCCCACCGCGCTTGGGCAGGGGGGTACCTGTGTTTTGTCTAGCCCTGTTGAAGTTGAATTGATTGCTGATTCTATCCTTGCATCATTCTAGGATTGCTTCAATCCATCCGGAAAACTTTACCCTTCGGTACGAACGGCAGATGCTGGCCTTTGGGAATAAGGAAAGCGTGCTCCCGACGGATGTTTAGTCTGTCGCAGAAGCCGTCCGTGATAATCAATAACGGTCCGTTCTTTGGGAAATCCTCCGCATGCTCCAACAAATCAATGCCAGGCTGTAGGATGGTGCCTCCTCTGCCTTTGATGGAGACTCTGTCCGCTATCACTTCCGGTGCAAGATACCCTTGGTCATATACAGCTGCATCACAGAAAACTACGCGTACTAACGGGACATCCCTTGATATGCTATAGCTCGCAATAGCCCCCAGAGCTTTCCCTAACAGTTTGGTATCCATGGAACCTGAAGTGTCCAACACGACACCGAAGGTACGACCGTCTTCATCACCTGCATTCGGTACCCATCGGGGTCTTGGAATATCCGGAGTAGAAGATTGTCTACGGCTAATCCTGGAATAGGTCCGAACCTTTTCCACCGGGGAGAAGTAATGATCGAACCATTTTGCAAGTTCCACATCCCACAGGATTGGCGGCTGAGAGAGTGCGCGGATTTCTTCAACAAGGCCTGCAGGAAGCAGCCCACGGTTCTGATCATAATGGTAATCAAGGCCTTGGCTTAAACTGTTTCGATAAAATTCATCGAGTGTAAGTCCATCGTTCCTGTTCCACCAATCCGGTATACGCGGGGTCAGTATATCTCCCAGACCGACTCCCCGGAATGTAGCGACTTTGCGATATAGCCTTATATCGTTGACGATACGGTCGTAGACGGATTCAGCCGACATTCCCTTCAGATCCGGATCATGGAGCCCGCCAATCCTGGGGAAGGCTCCTAGTCCCATTTCCATTAACCACTGATTGATGACATAATCACAAGCAATATTCCACAAATAAGGGTCTCGCCCATCGGCACGGGCGTGATGCCTCAATCCTACATGCAGAAATTCATGAGCGAGCACGAATCGGCACTCTTGCTCGTCAAGGCCCGCCGCTGGATTAACGTAGATCTCCTTTAACTCAGCATCAACAGCTGCTACCGAGATGGATAATCTGTTGCAAAGAACAGGGTCCTCTATGATTTTGAAGTCCGCTGCCATAGCTCCCATGAGAGGATATCTGTTGATAAACCAATTACGGGATTTCAAGACAGGTGTCAGAACTTCTTTGTTGGCCCCCAAGAAAGCTTCATATCCCGCCGTGACATTGACAGCGCTGGTCACAGCCATTATTAGCCCTTTGCCCAAACAGTCCTGCCAATTTACATTTTTATTGTTCCAATAGGAGGGGACGGTTGTTCGGGGATTCAGGATCATATCCTGAAATCCGTGCCCAGCTGAACCAAGGTTGTGGAACGAAGCGGGGAGCCCCCTTTCCACAAAACTGTTATAGAGTTCATCTTCACTTTTTGCAGCAATGTCTACACGTCCATCCATACCTGCAGGAGGCTGCCCAAGCTTCATGTCATAAAGAAATTTCGCAATAAAGCAATCGCATGCCGCATTCCATAGGTCCTGCCGCTCCATAACTCGGAAATGTCCGAATCCAAGATGAAGCAGAGCATGAGCAAGCATGTACACCCATTCCTCGGGCAGACCTCTTCGTTTGGGATGAACGTGAATATGGCCGTTACTTGTTGTGACGACCCAGCCATTTTCCGGACAAAGATTTCCTTCTTGACGGACAAATCGCGCATGGGATGCTAAAGGGGCAAACATGGGGTGTTTACTGATGAAATGCAGCCCCTCCATATAAGCTTTTGTTGCAGGATCCGACTCATGGGGTTTTTGTTTGGCCATAATCAAGCTTCCTTTTTCTGTACTAACCTGGGCAGATCGCGGACAATCTCTACAAGGAACCAATCAGGAAGACTTTCACCCGCTTCACTTTTTGCAACGGAGAGTTGGGCAATTTCAAGACTGATCGTGCTTAGACTTTTAATCAGAGCTTTAGCACGGTGGGCAAGCTTCTTATGGTGTTCGCTCAGAATGTCTTTCGATTCCGGCAGTTCTTTGATTAGGTGCGCACGAAAGGATTGCGCCATGAAGTACAGTACATCCCGATCCTCCGGTTGATGAGGCCATCCGGTTTCACCTTCCAGAATTGCATTTAGTTTGTATTTGTTGTTCGTTTGCTTATAGAAGGCTTTGAATTGCCCGGCATGATGGGGAGATAAACACCCGGCAGCCAGAATGTCCAACATATCAGGTTGAAGTCGGTCACCATATTCCTTTAATGCATCGCTTAACATATGCCAAGACCTTGGGGTTGAAAACGGTTCTTCGTGTTTCGGAGGCTGCACCCACAAATGATCAGGACGAGTCTCGATATAATTAATCACTAAAGGGTGGATATCATTCTGGTAGGCCCACTCTAGCCATTCACGATGGGAAACCCTTAACTGGACATGAAACATTCGGTTAATAAGTGCTGATGACATGGGCTTAACTATGGCGCTGTCCTGAGCGCGGTTCCCCGCACCGATCACGACGGAGCCCTCCGGCAGTACGTATTCCCCAATACGCTTTTCCAGGATCAGGCTGTAGAAAGCTTTCTGAACCTCATGGGTACAAGCGTTCAGCTCATCCAAAAACAAGCAGTAGGGTTCATCTCGAGCGATCATATTGGGAGGGCAAAATCGACTTTTTCCTTCTACGATTTGTGGGACCCCAATTAAATCCTCCGGTGCCAGTTGACTTCCGAGTAGTGAGACACAAGGTAACCCCACCATATCGGCAAATTGCTGAACTAGCGATGACTTCCCTATTCCCGGTGGTCCCCAAATGAAGACTGGACGTACGACGGCAATGTTTAATAAAAGATCCATCATTTGTTTTGACGAAACAGAGGTAGATATATTCATCATTGATTCCTTCCACAAATTAACGTTAAAGTAATATTACCACAAGGTGATCAAGAGTCTGATGATAAAGTTTAGTTATAACGTGTGATTCATATTCCCACCCTCGTAATACTTCCACCCTGTTCGTTTGCATATAACTAAGCGAAAATACGATCAGTGACTAAGATCATCGAGTGACATAACGAGATACCGGTAAAGGTTATCCCGCACGGTGCCCAATTTGAAGTTCAGGAGTAGATTGAGATGGCAATTGTCCAAGTCAGATCCACCAACCCTCAGTTTTCGTTTTTGATCAAGAAAAATCCGAGTTCAGGTATGATGCTTCGCTCGATCCGCAGGGGTATGGCGTATGGCTGGTACGCGGATGAGCGGACTTTTAATGTATATTTTAAAGATGCGGACAATGAGATCTCCTATAAGCAGCATGAGCAGGAGAATTTCGAGTATTTGAATGTATCGAGGTACAACACGCCATTATTTCCGCTGAATGCGATTAACGAGTTCTTCTCTGCACCGCTTAAGGCACGGGACGAACGCGACGCGGAGGGCTACGAGCATACCTTTTTCATCAATATGATCCATATCGAACTGGTTCGGTATATCGAGTTTTTTGAGAAGCATTTGAAGGATTTCTCATTTGAAATCACCCATCAGGCGCATAAGAGCTATTCGCTTACCGTCACGACGAGGAAGAGCCTGTATCAGCTGCTCCATGCCGTAAGTGTTTTGTGCTTATTCCTTTCCATGTTCGGTAACGAAAATATCGATATCTCGGATAGCATCCTGGATAAGTACATCAAAAGCATGAATGTGATCGATGCGCCGTTTTATATTCGCAGTTTGTTTGTGCGGAACTTTTTGTCCTCCAGGGATCGGTTTCAGAAGTACAAGGCGGAGCTTGAGAAAACGGAGCGTTATGACATTCAGTTCGCTTACGGGGGGACGGGGCTGCAGCGGAGGAATTATATCGGGAGTGCGCTGGCTTTTGACAAGTCGATCTTGGATGTGGGTTGTGGAGAGGGGTTTTATGCGATTCCTTTTGCCGGGAAAATTGAGGGCAGCTACTATGCGGTAGACATCAATGAGGAGCTGCTGGAGAAGGTAAAACGCAAAGCGGGGGCCAAAGAGATCGACAATATCGTCACTTTCGGCTCGATCGATCAGTTCCTGGAAAGCTATAACGGGGAGCAGGTTGATGTGATTTTAACAGAGGTCATTGAACATATGAGCCAGGATGAGGCAAAGCTGCTGATTCATCAAATCTGCGCGCATGTCGATTTTGACAAGTTCATCATTACGACGCCTAACGCCGATTTTAACCGTTACTATGAGCTGAGCGATTTCCGGCATGACGACCACAAGTGGGAGATGGGGGAACAATCTTTTCAACAGTGGATGCGTGAAGTGATTAAGGAAACGAATCTGCATGCCGAATTTGTAGCTGTCGGGGACGGCGTCAACAATATCAAGACTACGCAGGGCGTTATTCTTAAGAAAAGGGGGGCCTGACCCATGGACATCCAAACGAAGGTTCACACGGTTTTCATGCTGATCGGGTCTACGGAATGCGGCAAAACGACGTTTGCCAAGGAAGTGCTGATTCCGGGGCTGCGTTTTGAAGATGCCGGCAGGAATGTCAGGGCCAATATTCAATATTTGTCCTCCGACCAGATCCGCCAGGAGATCCTTGGCTATGAATACGACAAGTATGACCAAGTGATGCTTGAGGCCAGTGAGCAGGCTTTTCACCTGTTGTTTGAAAGGCTGAAGATGGCGACGGCTTTTCCGGTCAATGCGGAGTTTGTGGTCGTTGATACAACCGGGTTGTCTGAGGATTTTCGGGCAAAGGTGAAGGAGATTGCGTTTCGGAACAACTATAACCTCGAGGTCATTGTTTCGATTATCGAAAGCGGGAAGATTACTATGCGTCGGAGCGTTCGAAGAAGCTGATCACGAACCACATTAACCGGTTGAAAAAGGACGTCCTCGGCTCGCTGACTCGCGAAGGATACGGCAAGATCCATAAAGTGCGTGCAAAAGACTTTTATCTGGCCGAAGAAGGAAAGGCGAATCCTGAATACAACATCGTCATCGAGGATTTGGATGCTTACTTAGCGGCCATCCTCCCTCCGGATCAGCAGTACGTCATCATTGGCGATGTCCACGAATGTGCGGACGATTTGAAGGGGCTGCTGCTTGACTATGGATACCGGATCGAAGCGGGTAAGCTGGTTGCGCCGGAGAAGCTGAAGCAAACTAAGTTTGTTCTGGTCGGGGACTGGATTGATAAAGGCAAACAAACGAAGGATATCGTTCAGTTTCTGTATGATAACCAGGAGCACTTTTACTTCGTGCTTGGGAATCACGAAAACTTTGTTTACAAGTATACGCGGGGCGAAATTAACGGCGTCGACCAAGAGCTGCTGCATACATATTTTGACTCAGCGCAAGTATTGTTGAGCGATCCGGATTTGCTGGGAAAATTCCAGCACCTGGCGTCGATTTCGCAGCCATTTTATCGGTATGTGGGGGCGAAGGGGCCGTCCTTCTATGTCACTCATGCCCCGTGCCGGAATAAGTACATCGGTAAGCTGGATACGAATTCCGTCCGGCATCAGAGGAGTTTTCGGATCGACCGGGAAGCGCCGCTGGAGGGGCAGCTTGCTTTTGTGCAGGAGGAAGCGGTCAAAAATCATCCTTACCACGTGTTCGGACATGTCGCGGCCAAGCAGTCTTTCCGGATCAGGAACAAAATCCATATCGATACCGGCAGCGTATATGGCAACCTGTTGACCTCCGTCAGCATTTCGTATAAACCGTTTATGAAGTCCCGGAAGTCCAGCCAAGCGGTGATTGCCGAGGAACTGCAGATCCTATTCAAGCAAGAGCGAAAGGTGTCCATTCAAGATCTTGGGGAAGATGACATTCGCCGACTTCACTATTGCACGCGAAACAAAATCAATTTCATCTCAGGTACCATGTCACCGGCGGATAAGAACGACGAGACGAATGAACTGGAGTCTTTAAAGCGCGGACTCGATTATTTCAAGGAACGCGGTGTCCGGCAAGTTGTCCTGCAACCCAAATATATGGGTTCGAGATGCAACGTTTATTTGCATAAGGATCAGGAGCAATGCTTCGCAGTCAGCCGTAACGGCTACAAGATCAATCATGTGGATTTATCCGAAATTTACGGCAAGCTGCTGCTCAAGTTCGGCGGTTATATGGAAGAGCAGAAGATTTCCATGTTGATTTTGGACGGGGAGCTTCTCCCGTGGAAGGCGCTGGGCGAAGGGCTGATCGATAGACAGTTCAAGCCCATTGAGAAAGCGCTGGAGACAGAACTGGCGTTCCTGCAGCAAAACGGTTTTGAAGAAGCCTACAGTAAACTTATTGCCGAATATGAGGCGAGCGGGTTTGAAAAAGACCAGCATCGTACCGCCAAGTCCGCTTTAAGCGACAAGTACGGCCCGAGTGTGTATCAAAATTATAAGTACGTCCATGATATTCGGGAAACTTATGTCCCTTTATCCGAACACATGGAGGCCTATCAAACGTACAGAAGACAGTTAGAGCTGTATGCGGAAGACGAGGCCATGGAATATAAGCCGTTTGCCGTTCTGAAAATCGCATATGAGGACGGAAACGAACAAGTCCCGGAATGGAAGACCTCTGACATGTACGGTTTTCTGTCTGAAGACGAGGCGCTCACGCTGGATCTGTCCGAGCCGGATTGCATGGGGAAAGCGGATTACTACTTCTCTAAGCTTACGATGGAGAACCATATGGAGGGCGTCGTGATTAAACCGGAGTTGTGGGATGGAAGAACGGTGCCCTATATGAAGGTGCGGAATCCCGAGTATTTGTCCATCATTTACGGGTATGATTACAAGTTTCCGCATAAATATCGCAAGCTGATGAGGCAAAAGAATGTGGGTCAAAAGCTTCGTACCTCGCTTAATGAGTATCAGCTTGGAATGCGAATGCTCGCAGTGCCATTTGACGAGATTGCGCCTGAGCATGAGGCCTATAAAGAGATCGCGGCCAATTTGCTGTTTGAAGTTGCGCAGGAGCGGGAGATTGACCCGCGTCTGTAATAAGGATATAAAAGTTCAAGCGCCGGGCTTCCCTGACCGACGCTTGGGCTTATTTTCTTTTAATAATCGATTCCGCAGCCGTGGGGGATGTTTCCCATTCGTGTCTAGTTTGCTAGAGGCCATCTAATAGTTTCATATTTCACCTCATCTCAAGTTTATTGTTTTCTGTATATGTTCCAACTCTTAAATATCTCCTTCAAAGTGGCTTGGATGTGTTCCACTGAAAAAAATGTGTCTGTATATAAATTATAGAAATACCTTTTTATCCAAAATTTTCCTGTCGCAGGAGGACTCTCCTCCGAATCGAGTTTTCTTATTTGTCCCGAGTACTGACTCCTTTGGCATAGATAGCGACAATCTGCTCCTCGATACACTTGACATTCGTCTGATTCTTCTTGATCAGGATAGGATTGAACTCGTCTAGGCGATCCTGCGGCGTCTGAATCTCCAGGTCACCATACTTGGTGTGAACCGTCTTCTTCTCATAACCGTCGCGGCTATTTTTTGTAGTTTTGTTCCAAGCATATTTGAAATAGTTCAACTGGTTACCCAGCTCCGTCTTCAGCGCTTCCTCCAGCATGTCTTTCAGTATCAGCTGAATCTGTTCGACAGACTGGAAGTGATGTTCTTCAACGTATGCCCGAATGTCTTTTTTGGTCCAGTACTTTTTGCTGATAAGGGGGGGATCAGGCGCGAGTATTTGTGTTTCCAGGTACGGATGTTTACAACCTTGCTCTGTTTTTGCTCCATGTTCCTCGTATACAATAGATTCGACAAAATCGGTTTAATGGTTCTTTGGTGCCAGAATCTTTCCACATTTTTTGCTCCCGCTACCGTTCTAGGTGTCGAAACCTTTATACGTGTTAAGTACTTTGAGATTCTGCTCAATCCTCAGTTTTCATGGGGGCATATTTCTGCATCCAACTTAAGTTGATTCCTACTCGCTTGGATGTGAATCTATCTTCTATCGTGTTTTTTACGTCAAAAACTACGATAATATGTATTGTTACGTTGAAATAAAAGCTCGAATCCTGTAAGATGGTAGTGTGCTTTGCTCCTACAATTAAGAAAAACCCGTTCTTAAATGGATGCGATTTGAACGTATAATAGTACAGTGTGAGGAGTTTTTTGACGTTTGCAACCAAAGGTGTAATGAGAATCTGGTTCTCAATGCAGCCATGGGGAATCTTGTGCTATCTTGGGTGCAGATATCGGGTTTCTGTGTAAACCTCGTTGAGTATAACCGCGCATGCCACATCGATAATACGAGCAATTGTATATGAATGAAATGGGGTTATCAATTGTTTTGGTTGGTTAAATTTCACAATAGCAGATTGTTTAATGTTGTGCTGTTTGTAATCTTTTTTTCTTTGCCATTTGTTCTTTATTGGGATTTGTTTACTTCCAATAAAAGTTTGGTGTCTGGGGATGGTGTCCAGTACTATTCACTGAAGATGTTTATTCAGTCTTCTCTTGCGCAAGGGGAATTCCCGCTGTGGAACAAATATCTCTCGAATGGTGTTCCTTTTGCCTCGGATTTGACAAATAACGCCTTTTATCCCATAGCGCTTGTATTCTCCTTTTTACCTTTTAAATTGTATATGTATTCATATTATGCGATCCATTTGGCAATCGGTTCTTTATTTACATATTTATTCACAAAAGAAGTTGGCTGTAACAAGGTTGCGGCTTTATGTACAGCCTTGATATATGAATTATCTATTCATGTGGGAGGATACCGCAAGGAACATATCACTATTATTGTTACTATAGTCTATTTACCAGTAATTCTGTTTTTTATACAAAAATATATTAACACTAAAAAAATTAAATGGTTGCTATTTTCTTCTGTGGCAATGGCATTTCAGTTTTATGTTGCATTTATACAAGATGTTGTTTACATAGATATTGTAGCTGGGATCTTTTTATTGGTCGTTGGGTTGCATTACAAAATAAAAATCAAAAAAATTATAAAAGATGGGCTGTTATGGGGACTTTGCTATTTTGGGTTAATCGCATTTCAATTACTTCCCACAGCCCAACTGGTTCGGGAATATGAACAATCAGGGGCAACTTCTGCATCTATAGAATATTTTAAATTTCTATCAATTCATTTTTTGAAATTATTAATGATGCTTTTTCCAAAAATTTACGGTGAAAACGTAAATGGTCCCTTTGGAGTTTCCTATTCATCCGAATTAGATATAGAAATATTTTTAGGGGTCTTTGTATTTCTTGTTATCGTGTTTGGGGCGACTAGATATTTTTCTGATTTTTGGGTAAAACTATCGCTTGGTATGATGGCGGGGGCATTCCTTTTTTCTGCTAACGCACACGTTCCACTACTTAGCGAATTACTTTATCACATTCCAGTAATAAGCGGATTTCGCGTCCCTTCGCGTGCGCTTTTCATTTTTATCTTTTTTTCACTGGTTTTATTCTCCATTACCTTTTCCAAATTAGGGGCACAACAACACTCAGAAAAATTTTATCGTTTTTCTAAATGGTTTGTTATAGGGATTTACTCTATGTTTTGTTGTGCTATTTTTGCAAATATAATCAATTTATTGTCGGTACATAAACAAAACATTGACGATATCAAAGTTTTCTACAATTATTGTAAAACTGCATTTTTGCCTGGATTACTTGTTTTATTGGCAACATGTTTTGTTGCTTTTATCCTTTATAAAGGAAGTACAAAGTGGTCAAAAGCGAATTACAAAATGGTTTATAGATGCTTAGGTGTGGTCATTGTTGGGGTTACTTTTGCTGAAACAAGTTCCTATAGTAACCTCTCTAGTTCAGCCGATATAAATAGTTTTTATTCTATGGATAAGGTTAGCCTTGCTATTGCACAAAATATTAAAAATTATAAGGTATGGGATGCCTTTCCTGGTATAGGCGGAGGACATAGGACCTTTATTTCTCAAAATTCTAATTTATTTAAAGGGATTTCTGCAATTAATGCTTATATTCCTTTTAATAATCCGCGCATATACAAACACTTTTCTGGTGGAAACCAGGCACCATTGAATGCTTCTGGGCTTCTTATAGGTTCGCCGAGAGCAAAAGATAATTTATCATTGCAAAATGACTTGTTATCCATGCTGGGTATTAAGTATATCGTAGATTCTAGCAATCTTATTGATGAGAAGGGATCAACTGAAAAAATCAAAGGAGAAAAAGCGGTTGTTTATGAAAATAATGCTTTTTCCATTCCAAATTTTAAAGGGGAAATATTTGCTTATGCGCAACCGGTCGCAATCAAACCACAAACATATTATAAGGTTGAATTTAACGTAACTTCTGTGGAAAAACAGGGATTGTTTTATGTGGATTTCTATGGTGGGGAAAAATATGATAAACCTGAACAACAAAAAGAATTTCAAATCGAGGCAGGTACTTCCCACTATAAAGGTTATATTTTTTCAGGTGACTCTGCAGTAGCAGATAAAGTTGATATAAGAATAGTTTCCACCCCGACATCAGAAATGAATGTTACCAATTTTGTTTTAACGGAAATGGAAACACAGTTACAGGAGCATGTTTACAAGCCATTTTTGATTGACAAAGAAAATCGTATTTTTGAGAATACTAATGCAAAGGACATATTATATGCTCCTCAACAGACAAAGTCTATTAAGGATGTAAATGATATTTATGGGAATTTAGGTGATTATGACCTTTCCAATATAAGCTATGTAGAAAACTTTAAAAATATGGATTTAAGCAATGCAAACACTACCATTTCTGTAAGGGATTTTAAAAATAACAGTATTGAAGCGAGCGTGCATTCGGATAAGCCTTCTTTCATTAATTTCTCGCAGAACTACTATCCAGGGTGGAAAGCAACAGTAAATGGTAAGGAAACACCGATATATATGGTAAATGGTCTCATTCAAGGTATAGAGGTTCCTATGGGCAATTCCGAGATTAAGTTTTACTTTTTTCCAAAAATACTTATTGTAGGTGGATTTCTTACCCTGTTTACACTGATATTTATGTCTTTTGTTATCGTAAGAGAAAGTCGGAAAGAGCGAATTTTACAAGAAAAATAGTGTTTTTCATCATATTGGTTGTTGAACAACTAGGGGGTATTGATACGATGAAAGTTGTAATTTTAGCAGGAGGATTTGGAACACGAATTTCTGAAGAAAGCCATCTAAAGCCAAAGCCGATGATCGAAATCGGCGAACGCCCTATTCTCTGGCATATCATGAAGTGCTACTCGACTTATGGCTATAATGATTTTATTATTTGTCTTGGTTATAAAGCTTATATAATTAAGGAATTTTTTGCGGACTATTTTTTACATACGTCAGATGTTACTTTTGATTTAGCCCAAAATAGTATGACGGTTCATAACAACAGTGCGGAACCATGGCGGGTAACTTTAGTTGATACTGGTCTTCATACGATGACGGGTGGGCGTGTAAAACGTATTCAAAAATATATAGGTAATGAAACATTTATGTTGACATACGGGGATGGAGTGTCTAATGTTAACATAGCCGGGTTGGAAGATTTTCATAGATCTCATGGCAAGATGGCTACACTAACAACTGTCAATGTAGGACAACGATTTGGAGTTCTTGAGATTAGTAATGATAATACAATCCGAGCTTTTAGAGAAAAATCCGATGATGACGGCACTATGATCAACGCAGGCTTTATGGTGCTTAACCCTGATATTTTTGACTATATTGAAGATGATAGTACAGTGTTTGAAAAATATCCTCTAGAAGCTGTTGCCAAGCAAGGCCAGCTTATGGCCTATAAACATGAGGGTTTCTGGCAGTGCATGGACACACAAAGGGATAAACACAAATTGGAGGAGCTGTGGGCAAGCGGTAAAGCTCCTTGGAGGAATTGGTAGTGGACCTGGACTTTTATAAAGGTAAAAGAATTTTAATCACCGGACATACGGGTTTCAAAGGTTCGTGGCTAAGCAAGATGCTGATCAATATGGGCGCAGTAGTCACCGGATATTCTCTAGAGCCGCCTACAAACCCAAATTTATTTTCCATTTGCGGTTTAAGCAATAGTATGACATCTTTAATTGGTGATATTCGAGATATCAATAAACTAAAAGCAGCGTTTAAAGAAGCTAGTCCGGAAATTGTAATACATCTCGCTGCCCAGCCGATTGTAAGGGATAGCTACAAAGAACCGGTTTACACATACGAGACTAATGTTATGGGAACAGTTAATATCTTGGAATGTGTTAGGCTGAATAAAAGTGTTAAGTCGTTTCTGAATGTTACAACCGACAAAGTGTACGAAAACCGAGAGTGGGAGTGGGGATATAGGGAAAATGATCCGTTAGATGGATTTGATCCTTACTCAAACAGCAAATCTTGCTCAGAACTTGTAACGCATAGTTATAAAAATTCGTTCTTTAACGATAGTACAGTGGCTATTTCGACTGCCCGCGCCGGCAATGTAATAGGTGGAGGGGATTTTGCGAATGATCGTATTATTCCTGACTGCGTTCGAGCAGCTGAAAAGAAAGATACGATTATTGTGCGTAATCCTCACTCAATAAGGCCATACCAACATGTATTGGAACCGTTATATGCTTATTTGACTATCGTTCAAAGACAATATGAAGATGCTAAATTTGCAGGTTATTATAATGTAGGACCTGATGATAGCGATTGCGTATCAACGGGAAGGCTTGTGGATTTATTTTGTCAAAAATGGGGAGCAGGTTTGTCATGGCAGAACATATCCATAACAGGTCCTCATGAAGCGAATTTTCTGAAACTAGATTGCTCGAAATTAAAAGCTGTATTTGGCTGGAACCCGAGATGGAACGTGGAAACAGCCATTGAAAAAACAGTCGAATGGTCAAAAGTATTTTTTGATAAAGGTAATGTTTCCTTAGTAATGGATAAGCAAATAAATGAGTTTTACACACGATAGGTTATTGAATTATTGAGGAAGTCGCTGACCATGAGAATCTTTTCCAAACTGTGCATCTTTGACAAGGAGCAATTTTTTAAACTTATAAAGCAATTTGTGAAATTTGGTATCGTAGGCATTTCTAATACTTTAATTAGTTTCTTAACATATTATCCTTTAACACTCTTAGGTCTATATTATTTATTGGCACATGTTTTAGGATTTATTACAAGTGTACTTAATGCTTATTATTGGAATAATAAATATGTATTTCGAAAAAACGAAACCAGCACGATAAAATCGCTTGTTAAAGTATTTGTCTCTTATGGTTTCACATTTATCATAAGCACGGTCGTGCTTTTTATATTGGTTGATTATTTAGGTATTTCTAGTATGATTGCACCAATAATCAATCTCCTGATTACTGTGCCTCTCAATTTCATATTAAATAAATTTTGGGCATTCAAATAAATGGCTTACTACAGATAAGGGAGTACGGTTATGAACAGTTTGCAGTTGGCGTGGAAAATAAGAAGACATGGAATAGAAATGACCCATTTGTCAAAAGGCTCCCATATTGGTGCTGTCCTTTCTGTTGCTGATATTGTTGCTGTCCTTTACAATGATATTATGACTATTTTCCCTGATGACCCCCAAAATGACCAGCGTGATAGATTTATTCTTAGTAAAGGGCATGCTGGGGCCGCTGTTTATGCTGCGTTAGCTGAAAAAGGCTTCTTTGATGTTAAAGAGTTGGAGACCCATTATTCTGATGGAAGTAGACTTTCTGGACATGTTTCTCATAAGAATGTTCCGGGCGTGGAGTTTTCGACTGGTTCCCTTGGACACGGCATTTGTGTAGGGGCTGGAATGGCTTTGACGGCTAAGCGTGACAACAAAACTCATAAGGTTTTTGTTGTTGTTGGTGACGGTGAATGCGATGAAGGCTCAGTATGGGAAGCGGCTCTTTTTGCTAATCATTATAGATTATCAAACTTTACTGTAGTTGTTGACCATAATAAAATACAGAGTTTGGATTTTTGTGAAAACACATTAGAGCTTATCGATTTGGGTGCTAAATGGAAAGCATTTGGATGGAACGTTATTGAAGTAGACGGTCATGATCATGAACAGTTAAGGGATGTATTAAGCAATCAACATCATGAAAAACCAACATGTATAATTGCTCATACAATAAAAGGCAAGGGCATTTCATTTATGGAAAACGAAGTATTATGGCATTACAGAGATCCACAGGGTGAGGCTTATGTAAATGCAATTAAGGAGTTGGAGGCTATAAGACTATGAGAAATAGATTTGTAGATACAGTCTTAAATCTAGCCGAAGAAAATCCTGATATATTCCTTATTTCAGGAGATTTGGGTTTTGGTGTGCTGAATAAGTTTTGGGATACATTTCCTGAAAGGTTTATTAATGCAGGTGTATCTGAACAAAATATGACGTCTGTTGCAGCAGGGATGGCATTGTCTGGGAAACACGTGTTTACTTATTCTATTGCCAACTTTCCAACAGCCAGATGTCTTGAACAAATTAGAAATGATGTAGCGTATCATAGGGCGAATGTGAAAATAGTGGCAGTCGGGGCAGGATTCTCCTATGGAGCTTTGGGAATGAGCCATCATGCCACAGAGGATATTGCGTTTATGAGGGCGTTACCAGAAATGACTGTATTTACTCCTTGTGATCCGTTGGAGACAGAGGCAGTAACAAGGCTTGCTGTAGAAACGGACGGGCCTTGTTACATCCGTTTGGGAAAAGGCGGCGAAAAGGAATTGCACAAAGGAGGTGTAAAAGTTAGTGTAGGAAAAGCTAATGTGCTGAAAAACGGTCATGATACTGCTATTTTCGTAGCAGGCGCAATTGCAAACGAGGCACTCGATGCTGCTAACAAGCTGGAACTCCAAGGTGTGAGCTGTGCGGTGTATTCTTTTCCTACAGTAAAACCTATTGATTCAAACACAATTCTTGAAGTTGCCGACCAAGTAGACTATATCTTTACTTTGGAAGAACACAATATTGTTGGGGGCTTCGGAAGTGCTGTTTCTGAAGTAATAGCCGAGACGCGCACCAAGGCTGTTGTTATCAGGTTAGGATTAAACGATGTGTACACAAGCATTGTCGGTTCCCAAAATTATTTGAGGAAGTATTATGAACTTGATGGAGATAGCATTGTTTTAAGAATTACTGAGAAAATTCGATGCTAATTTGCAAAACGATGAATGAACTTAAATAGAAAAGTTATTAATTTTAGGAGGAAATAATTGTATGAGCAATTTTAATTTCGTAATGGTTTCTGCAGGTTTTGAGCATGGTGGGAATGTAACTCACAGACACCTGGATGGACATCCTGAGTTATTGGTTTATCCGTTTGAATCACAATTAGGAAATAGGAACTTTAATGATTTTCTGACTTCCGTAGAAAGAGTTCAGTATCGGTATCCTGAATTTCCTGAAGGGTTAACGGCAGAGGAATTATACGAACAAATTATTGATGAAGAAATGAAAACCTTTTTAAGAAAGAGAAATGGCTCTAAATTCAGAGAAGCCGATTTGGTTTTAGATGAAAAAAATAGACTTGAGAGCTTTAAAAAATACCTGGGCGATGCTCCTTTTACTCGCAAAAAAGTCGTAGAAGCTTTTTTTCGGTCTACTTTTGTAGCATGGGAAAATTACTACGTTCAACCTAAGGAGAATATGACATATGTAGGGTATTCGCCTGCTATTGGTGTAGATGCAGATAGAATGGTCCGTGATTTCCCGAATATTAAAATCATGCATATAGTTCGCAACCCATTTTCCGCCTATCGCGATACGAAACGCCGGCCTTTTCCGTTGCCGCTTAACCGTTATTTGATTACTTGGAATATTTATCATTCTACAGTGGAAATGTATGCTAAGATGTATCCTAATAACGTAAAAATATTCAGATACGAAGACTTGGTGGCAGATAAAAAGAAATTTATGCAAGCTGTTTCTGAGTTCATTGGTGTTGAATTTAATGAAACGATGCTGTATCCTAGCTGGAACGGTAAAGAAATTAAAGATATGATCGCACCGTGGGGCACTGTTTTGAAAAGCACTGAAAGTTATAACGAAGAAATTATCGATGAATTGACAGAAGAAGAAAAGAACAAAATTGTGGCTGGGACTGTCGCCCTGGCACGTCACTTTGGTTATGATAAAGTTTTCTATTTGAAAAAATATTATGCTGAGTAAATTATATCATTGCGATATACCTGAATTGCAAAATCAGGAAAAACCAAGTGTTATTTTAAAGGCTTTAACAGATGATTTAAAGCAATCCTTCCACAATGTTAAATTGTACGATTGTAGGCCGGGAGGAACACTTGGTGTTTTTTTTTACGCTGAAATCGACGGTAAAGAAAGATTTGTTAAATCTCATTTGCCGGGCAAAATGTATCAGGATAATTTAAGGAAAGAGATTGAGATTTTTAAAGTTTTATATAGTGATTGCTTACACATTGAACGCAGGGACCTGACGATTCATGGAAACAATTATACTTTCCTTGTTATGGATAGGCTTGAAAGTTTAAAACAAAATCCAAGTGTTTCAGAAATTAAATCGCTAATCGACGAATATAGTGACAAGTTAAAAATATTATCCGAAAGCGCACATAAATTTGATGGTATATATACATTTTCTCGAATTTATGATGCGAGTTTAAATGCTTTGGAATTGCTTATGCGGGGCCAGTTAATTAGTCCTGAAATTGCAAATGAATGTGAAACATACGTAAAAAGCTTGGATATAGTATCCGAAAGGCACCAAGAAGTAATCTGCCATGGTGATCTGAGCAATAAAAATATCATGTTACTAGGAAGCAAGCTAATTGTTCTAGATTGGGAAGATTGCTTTATCGGGATCAAAGATTATGATTTTTGCTACTGGTTGACATTCTTTGATCAAAGGAAATATTATAATCATGATTTATTCAGTCCAGAATGTTCTGATTCTAGCAAAATGGTCGCTCTTATGATTGTAATAACTGTTTTAAAATGTTACCTGTCCTATAGAAATGGTTCTTATAAAGCCAATTCTGTTACCTTTGATAAAAGATTGGAAGAAATCCTAGCTCTAGCGAGCTAGGATGACGCAAGGGGGGTCATGGGTTGGAAAAAGTTATTATTACAGGGGCAACAAGTATGTTAGGACTTGCACTCTTGAATGAGTGCATAAAAAATAATACTCAAGTGGTTGCGCTTATTAGAAAAAATTCTGCTAAGAAAGAAGTCATTCCTAATTCTCCTTTGGTTTCGGTGGTACAATGTGACCTTTCGGATTTAAGTACTCTTTCGTTACCAATAAAAGACGACTATGATGCTTTTTATCATTTTGCTTGGGAATGTACCGAGAATAAGAGTAGAAATTATGTAGAAGCGCAAGACAAGAACATTGTGTATACGTTGGATGCAGTCAAATTTGCACACAATTATGGTTGCAAAAAATTTATTGGTGCAGGTTCACAAGCAGAGTATGGCAGAGTTGATGGAAGAATATCGCCTGACATGCGAGTATCGCCTGATAGTGCTTATGGTGTAGCGAAATATGCCGCGGGAAAGATGTCCGCAATATTAAGTCAGCAATTAGGTATCCAATTTATTTGGACTCGCATATTCAGCACGTATGGAATTAATGATATGTCCTCCACCATGATTATGTACTGTATAGATAGTTTATTAAAAAAACAGAAACCGATTCTAACCAGATGCGAACAAATATGGGATTATTTGAATTACAAAGATGCAGGCAGAGCATTTTATCTTTTGGGCAAAAATGGTAAGGATCAAATGATTTATAACATTGGCAGCGGAAACGCCAGAGCTTTATCCGAGTACGTGTATGAAATCAGAGATGCAATTAATAAAACCCTTGAATTAGGGATCGGTGAGAGAGAATACGCATCGGAGCAAGTGATGCACTTGTGTGCCGATATTTCAAATTTAATTAATGACACCGGGTTTACGCCGACCACTTCATTTAAAGAAGGAATTCGTGAAACCATCGATTGGTATAAGGAGATCGTTGCCAAATGATGATTTCTATTTTAATACCGACATTTAATGAAGAGGGAAACGTTACCCCGCTGAGTAAAGATATTATAACTGTATTCGAAGAACAGCTGCCATCTTACGACTATGAAATTATATTTATCGATAATTGTTCTACAGATAACACCCGTGAGATAATTAAGAAATTGTGTGATGGAAATTCGAAAATTAAAGCTATTTTTAATGCTAAAAATTTCGGCCAATTTAATTCTCCATATTATGGTCTCTGTCAAACTACCGGAGATTGTACAATCTTAATGTGTGCAGATTTTCAAGATCCAGTTGATATGATTCCAAAATTTGTACACGAATGGGAGAATGGTTATAAGATTGTTTGCGGCATTAAAACGACTAGTAAAGAAAATTCGATTATGTACTTTTTACGATCTTGTTATTACAAGATGATTAAAAAGTTATCTCATGTAGAACAGATTGAACATTTTACTGGTTTTGGTCTCTACGATAAAAGCTTTATTGAGGTTCTTAAAAATTTAAACGATCCAATTCCATTTTTGCGCGGTATCGTGGCAGAACTTGGTGCTAGTCGCAAAGACATATCCTACGAACAAGCGCAACGAAGGTCAGGAAAAACTAGTAATAACTGGTACCGCCTGTATGATGCGGCTATGCTTAGTTTCACTTCATACACAAAAATCGGATTAAGATTAGCGACAATGACCGGGTTTACTTTTTCGGGCATAAGTTTGATAGTAGCATTAGTTTATTTAATCTTTAAACTGATTTTTTGGAATAATTTCCCTATGGGGATGGCGCCAGTATTATTAGGTGTTTTCGTAATAGGATCAGTCCAATTATTTTTTATAGGATTGATAGGCGAATATATATTGAATATAAATGCTAGAATTATGAATCGTCCGTTGGTAGTTGAAGAAAAGCGCCTTAATTTTGACATTAATTGGCTTGCTAAGAACGAATCAATGAGCAGAGCGACCGATATGAATGAAAATAAAAAAGAGGCTTTACACCAACAATAGTGTTTGAAGCAGGATATGAGCTGGAAGTAGACCGACGCCCATATCTGTAAACAGCAAGCTGAACCGGTATTTCATTGGTATCAGCTTGTTTTTAATTTCATGACAAACATGGGAGCCATTTGTATGTTAAAAACCACGAATACAATCATTGTACGGCATTATTGGAAGTAATAATAACTTGTTTGTCGACAGTATTAGGAGGACTTTTATAGCAAGACGGGTTGACCCGAATTCTTTATGTATAAATATTGTAAATATTCCCAAAAAAAGCCTTAATTAATGAATTTGAAAAACTGGGAACTGTTACTGATGAATCAGTTAAACATATATGGAATAAAATTGTTTCGCTAGAAAAGGTATTAGATGATATTGTTTACGAAAGTACAGAACGCTACAGCAACAACTTAGAGAAAAATCGAGAAATAATAAACCTAATTAATTCTGATAACCCTGATGCAATAGTAAGAGGCTTGCTTTCCCTCGCATTAAATGCGGATGATGGAGATTTTGTACAAGACCTGATGGTTCGATATAGTCAGCATAAAAACGATAAGATAAGAGGAATAGCAATTCTTTGTTTTGGTCATATTGCTAGGATACATGGAACGGTTAATAGAGAACTGATTATTCCGCTTATCAATGATGCATTGAAAGATGAGAGTAAGTTTGTTAGAGGGCATGCTCATTCAGCTTTAGATGATATAAAAATGTTTTGCAAGTAATCACGCTTCAGAGACTTTCTCCGAGGCATTTTTTATGAAGGTGGATTATAAGGTATAGAAAAAACAGAGTCTGTGGACTCATGCCGCTGGCAAGGCTCTATATGAATAAACAGGTTTTTCTTGTTCTAGTCTCCATTCTTCATATGATAAACTACTCTTATGACGTTCATTTCTGGAGGAAATATGAAGAATCTGGAAAGAAAGCTTGAGCTTGCCTTGAAAGAAATAGAACGATTGAATCAAGAGAATTATCAATTGAAACAAAAGCTTGCTGACATTTCAAAAAGCACTTCTGAAATAGCTGATTTACGCCGTCCTCCTGTTAATAAGGATGCTTTTGTCATTAACGAGCCTATCGGCAAGATGGAATATGAAAAGGGTACCGTGCATAATTACTCTACTCCGAGTGAAAAGATTGCACTGTTTCGCAGTCTATTTCGCGGGCGTGAAGATGTATATCCAAATAGATGGGAAAGTAAGTTGGGGAAGTCTGGATACTCACCGGCGTGTAAGAATGAATGGTCAATAGTATGTAAGAAGCCTCAGATCAAATGCTCAGACTGTGCTCATAGAGAGTTTCTTCCTGTAGCTGATGAGGTCGTATCCAACCATCTCGATGCAAAGATTAACCGTACAATCGGAGTTTATCCGATGCTTCCTGATGAAACTTGTTGGTTCGTAGCGATTGATTTTGATAAACAAAACTGGCAGCAGGATGCAGCCGCTGTTATGGGTACATGCAAAGAACTCCAGGTACCTGCTGCATTGGAACGCTCCCGTTCAGGAAACGGGGGGCATATATGGATATTTTTTGATCGGCCTGTTGAAGCAAGTTTGGCTCGGAATTTTGGATGTGCCCTTTTAACCAAGACGATGGAAAACAGATACGAGCTTGGTCTGGATTCCTACGACCGTTTGTTTCCCAATCAAGATACGCTACCAAAGGGCGGTTTTGGCAACTTGATCGCTCTGCCTCTGCAAGGCGGCCCTCGGAAAGAAGGGAACAGTGTTTTCATAGACGAGAATTTTATTCCGTATGAGGATCAGTGGAGTTTTTTATCTAGTTTACGGAAAATGACCTTATCTCAGATTGAGGACAAAGTTCATGAGATTACAAGAAGTTCCAAAATTCTTAACGTCAGTATTTGGAACGAGGAAATGGACGAGGATAGGCCCTGGGAGAAACAGCAAATTGATTTCGATGAAGCACGAATTGATGCTTCGATGCCATCGAAAGTTCATATCATTTTGTCTAATATGATTTATATTGAGAAGACTGGTTTACCGGCACGGATGATTAACCAAATTAGAAAGCTTGTGTCTTTTCAAAATCCGGATTTCTATAAAACTCAAGCGATGCGGTTGCCTACGTATGGAAAACCTCGTGTTATTGGTTGTGCGGAGGATTTCCCTAAGCATATTGCCCTTCCTAGAGGGTGCCTGCAACTAATTTCAAGTTTGTTTGAAAAGTATGGCGTTGAATTATCAATAACCGATGAGAGAAACAAGGGAATAGAAGTTGACGTAATCTTTAACGGTCAGCTCTCTATTCTACAAGACGCCGCGGCGAGAGCGATCCTGGCTCATGATACGGGAATACTATCTGCGACAACTGCATTCGGAAAAACAGTGACAGCAGCTTCCATGATCGCCTCCAGAAAGGTGAATACGCTAGTATTGGTGCATCGCCGAGAATTGATGGATCAATGGAAGGAAAGATTAAGTACGTTTCTAAACATGGATATGAAGAATATCGGTGTAATTGGGGGCGGCAAGGAGAAACGAACGGGTATTATCGATATCGCCGTCATTCAAAGCCTGAATAATAAAGGGAAAATAAAGGATTACTTAACTGAGTACGGACAAATCATTGTCGACGAATGCCATCACGTTTCAGCGTTTAGTTTTGAGCAAGTGCTGAAGCAGGCAAATGCCAAATATGTCGTTGGTCTAACGGCTACTCCTATACGACAAGATGGCCAACAACCTATTGTGCTTATGCAGTGCGGTCCTATTCGAGTTAGAGTAGATGCGAAGTCTCAAGCTTATGCAAGAGGCTTTGAACATAAAGTATTGCCACGGTATACGTCTTTTCAACTAGCAACTTCTCACAAGGCGAGTCATTCCATACAAGATATTTATCAGTTGTTAGTAGAAGATGAGAAAAGGAATGAATTCATTTTTGATGATCTTTTAAAATGCTTAGATCAAGGAAGGTCCCCGATCCTGCTGGCAGAGCGAACTTCCCACGTCGAGTATTTTGAAAAGAAACTTGAAAAATTCGCGAAAAACGTGATCGTGCTGCGCGGCGGAATGGGTAAAAAGCAGCGGGAGGAACTTCGGCAGCGGATAGCAAGTATACCTGATACGGAAGAACGGGTCTTTATAGCTACCGGCAAATTGATAGGAGAAGGATTCGACGACGCCAGACTGGATACGTTGTTTCTGGTTCATCCGATTTCATGGAAGGGGAGCTTGCAGCAGTATGCCGGAAGGCTGCACCGCTCCCATGCAAATAAGCAAGAGGTACAAATCTATGATTATGTCGATATCCAGGTACCGCTTCTCATGAGTATGTATAGGAAAAGGGTAAAAGGTTATCGTGCGATGGGATACAGCGGAATGGAGTTGTAAGTTTATGTAATTTGATTGAATCCTAAATAAGAATGCTGATTTTGCTCAAGTCATTTCACCCACTTAAGTTGGGGAGGTGACTTTTCCATATATTCCCCCTTGCCGCGGCTTTAATTGCATAATCAGCCGTACTCCTTTATAATTGCTCAGGGTTCATGTTTATTTTATGAGTTGGGAGAGAAGCAGGTTGAAAAAAATTTACCGTTATACGGTTCTTATGCTGTTGATGCTGCTGACAAGTTTTCCCGTTCTGACCGCTTATGGGGCAGGCAGCCAGTCAGAGAGAACTCTTGTGCTGGGTACCAGCGCCGAGTATGCGCCGTATGAATTTCATAAAACGATCAATGGGAAAGATCAGATTGTAGGTTTTGACATTGACATTGCGGGCGAGATCGCCAAGGATATGGGAGCGAAGCTTGTTATTGAGGATATGAGTTTTGATGCCCTGCTGCCCGCTTTGCAGAGCGGCCGGGTTGATTTGGTCATATCGGGCATGACGCCGACGGATGAACGCAGGCAAAGCATCGATTTTTCGGATAATTATTACCAATCCAAGCAGGTCTTGATGGTTCGTACCGAAGACAAGGAACGTTATAAAACCATGGACAGCCTCAACGGGGAAAAAATTGGCGCGCAAAAAGGTTCCATTCAGGAGGAGATCGCGCAGTCCATTCCCGGGGCTGTGATTACATCCCTGGACCGCATACCGGATCTTGTTCTGCAATTGCAGACGAAACGGGTTAATGCCGTCATCCTGGAAGATACCGTCGCGCTCGGCTACCTGCAGGACAAAGGGTTTACACTTGCGGAAGCTGTTCCGGACCAGGCACCTGTTCAGGCGGCCATTGGCATCCGCAAAGGCAACGCAGAGCTGCTGGCCAAAGCCAACTCGACAATCACCCGTCTGAAGAGCGAGAACCGCATAGCCGAGATGGTTAAACAAGCGAGCCAGCTATCTGTTGAAAGACAGCCGTCTACCGGCAATATATTCACAACATTCTGGGAATACCGCAGCTATTATGCGCTTGGTCTTGGCTATACCCTGCTGCTGTCGGCGCTTGGCGTCCTATTCGGCTTTGTGATCGGCCTGATCATCTGTCTGCTGCGGATGTCGGGTACCCGGGTGATCCGTTGGCTGGGCACCACGTATGTCGAGGTGTTGCGCGGAACGCCGATGCTGGTGCAGCTCATGATCGTCCACTATGGGCTGGCGCTCACTCTGAACATCAACTTTACCCCGCTGCAGTCGGGGATTATTACGCTGTCCCTGAACAGTTCGGCCTATTTGGCGGAGATTTTCCGCGCGGGCATTCAAGGCGTGAACCGCGGGCAGATGGAAGCAGCCCGTTCGCTTGGGATGAGCAGGGCGCTGGCGATGCGCCATATTATTTTGCCGCAGGCGTTCAAGTCCGTCCTTCCCGCAATCGGGAACGAGTTTATTACGATTATCAAGGAATCCTCCATCATCTCTGTGATCGGGATGGCAGATATTATGTACCAGGCGGGGATCGTGAAAAACATTACGTACAAGGGACTTAGTCCGTTCATTATTGCAGCCGCGATTTATTTTGTATTGACTTTCTTGCTGTCCAAACTGCTTGGTGCATGGGAAAGGAGGATGGGAGCAAGTGATCACCGTTAAAGGGTTGCGCAAATCGTATGGGAGCACAGAAATTCTCAAAGGAATCGATATCAGCATTGCGGGCGGCGAGGTCGTTGTTGTCATCGGGCCTAGCGGCTCGGGCAAAAGCACATTTCTGCGTTGTATGAACCTGCTTGAGCAGCCCAGCGGCGGCGAAATTATGTTTGAGAACGCGTCCATCACAAGCCGCGGGCACAACATTAACGCCACCCGGGAGAAAATGGGCATGGTGTTCCAGCATTTCAACCTTTTTCCGCATAAAACCGTTCTGCAAAATCTAACCCTTGCACCTATCAAGGTGAAAGGCCTGCCAGCCGCTGAAGCGGAAAAGACTGCGATGGAGTTGCTGCATACTGTCGGACTGGCAGACAAAAGGGATGTTTACCCGTCCCAGCTCTCCGGCGGACAGCAGCAGCGGATTGCCATCGCGCGCGCATTGGCGATGCAGCCGCATGTGATGCTGTTTGACGAGCCGACTTCAGCGCTTGATCCGGAAATGGTCGGCGAGGTGCTGGATGTCATGAAGAAGCTGGCTGAAGGCGGCATGACCATGATTATCGTAACCCATGAGATGGGGTTTGCCCGCGAAGTGGGCGATAGGATTGTGTTTATGGACAAAGGCGTGATCGTGGAGGAAGGAACGCCTGAGCAGGTGTTCGGAAGCCCGTCTAACGCTCGTACGAAGGATTTTTTGGCGAAAGTTCTATAGAGTGAGTGCAAGAGATAGTCGGGGAACGAAATGAGGACGTGCGTTGTGCATGGTCCTCATTTGCATTTATTGAGGTTCACGGCAGTGTATAATAGTGGAAAAAATTACTGTCGAAAAAAGGGATTTTCAGTTAGAATGTGGAATAAGTCGTGAGAACTATCGGGCTGGTTTTCAACAACTTTATGGGGGCGCTGTCGAATGAAGATTACAACAAAGGGGGAATTATCTATGAAGTACAGATTATGTATCTTAATGGCACTGCTCATTCTTTTTACTTCATCCTCGATCGCTTCTGCTCATTCAGGACGAACGGATTCAAATGGCGGCCATAATTGCTCTGCCAAGTCACAAGCCAAAGGATTATGTACGGGTTATCACTATCATAACGGAGGCAGCTCCAGTTCCGGCAGTTCAGACAGTTCCTCTTCATCGCCCTCAACCAAAACTCCGGCAAGCGAACCCAAGAAAGCAGAGCCTGATCATAGACTAAAGGCGTCTTTGCCAAATTATAAAGTTAAGATCAATGACAAAGAAATCGATAATACATATGCCAAGTATCCCGTCTTATCTTTTAAAGACATTACTTATTTTCCGATGACCTGGACATACACCCAAGCGCTTGCTCTAGACATTAGCTGGAGTGCGGATACCGGTTTTTCGATCAGAAAGACTGATAATAAAGGCGCTGATTTTACTCAAGAAAAAGGGTCATATAACAGTTTGAACGTAGAATACGTGGTCAATCTTCCGTCCGGCAACATATTTGTAAATGATGCATGGCTCGATAATGCCAAAGAAGAGTATCCTGTAATTGTTTATAATGACGTTGTATATTTCCCTATGACATGGAAGTTCGCCGTCGATGAACTTGCGCTAACAGTAAGCTATGATTCAACAACCGGATTCAATATTAAAAAGTAACTATCTGCCGGATCCGTTTCGGTAAAAGTCAAAATCTGCGGGGCACATACGTGCTGCCGCTTTTTTGCATATCACGAATGCGGTGAACGATGAAGACACTCGCTGCTGCGGCTGCATCCAAGTAACAAAAGAATTGTGACGAAGTCCTGAACCGGCGCGTATTGACATTGCGTTATGAAGTTGATGTATAATAACAATTAGATAATAACATTTTGATAATAACAAAATAAGGCAGGTTGTATGATCATGAGCGAACCATCATTCATTCGTGACCGGAATGGCATGACTGAGAAGGAGTACTTAGATTCCTATGATGCAAGTATATACGAAAGTCCTTCTGTTACAGTGGATATGCTTATTTTTACCGTTATGGATCAAATTCAGGATAATTACAGGAAGCTTCCGGAGAAGTCGTTACAGCTTCTGCTTATTAGGAGAGGGGAGCACCCTTTTATTGGTCAATGGGCTTTGCCGGGAGGCTTCGTTTCCATTCATGAGAGCATTGAGGATGCGGCCAGGCGGGAACTGAAGAGCGAAACCAATATCGGGAATGTGTATATGGAACAGTTGTTTACGTGGGGCGACGTTGACCGGGATCCGAGAACGCGGGTTATCAGCTGCTCTTATATGGCGCTTGTAGACCGTACATCCTTGGATGTTCGGGCTGGAGACGATGCGGACGACGCCAAATGGTTCGATGTAACGTATACCGTTTTCCAAGAGAAGATCACCAACCTGGATGAAGGTTATGAAATCGAAAGACTTATCAAGATCGCCCTGCGAAACGAAACCGACAGTTTAACTGCAACGGTAAAAATTACGGAGACAGCGATTCAGCGAACAACAAAAATAATCCGAGAGGTTGTGGACTCGCAGGGCATCGCTTTCGACCACGCCAAAATTATCGAGTACGCGATAGAACGATTGCGCAACAAAATCGAGTACACAGACATCGCCTTTAACCTCATGCCCCCGTTGTTCACGCTATCGGAACTTCAACAGGTATATGAGGTCGTGCTTGGAAAAGAACTTTTAGCCGCTGCATTCCGGAGAAAGATTGCGCCTATGGTCAAGGAGACAAATGAATTCACAAAGGACGCGGGACATCGTCCCTCCAAGTTGTATCGGTTTAACCCAAGCTGGAATCGGCACTGAAGGAAGAGAAGGGGGCGAAGTGAGAATATGACGGTTAATCTTGTTACGGGAGATTTGTTTCAAGCATCGGAACATATCATTGGTCATCAGGTGAATTGCCAGGCAGTAATGGGATCGGGAGTAGCCAAACAGGTTAAACAGCTTTATCCCAAAGCGTTTACGGAATATTTACAGTTTTGTCTGCGAAATAAAGAGAACTTGCTTGGAAGCTGCCAGCTAGTTGCAGTTGGAACGGATAAGTATGTGGCCAACTTGTTTGGACAGCAATATTTTGGCAGGGACGGTAAGAAATATACGAACGATGAAGCTTTAAGAAGCGCTTTGGGGCAATTATATGAGTTTGCCAAAACGAATCAATACTCCGTTGCGCTCCCTTATCGAATCGGTTGTGATCGGGGTGGCGGAGACTGGGCCGTTGTCTCGACTATGATCCATGATATTTTCACAGATGCAGCAGTTACGCTCTATCAATATAAGCCTTAACGTCGCGGAAACAGGGAGGAATTTTGATGAGTATCGATAAAATCAAGGGTGGGCTATACGGCGTTGCGATTGGAGATGCACTAGGCGGTACGACGGAATTTATGACGAAGAAAGAAGTTCAGCAAAAATATGGCTATCTTACTGAAATTATCGGCGGAGGAGTCTGGGATTTAGATCCCGGGGAAGTGACTGACGATACGATGATGACTTTGTGTGTGGCGGAGGGAATCTTAGAAAACCCTCAGGACCCTGGCCAAGCAATCGGTGAAAAATTTCTTGAGTGGTACCGGTCCGATCCCAAAGATATCGGGAACATCATTCGAAGAGTGTTCGCCACCTATCGCGGAAATTGGTTTGAGGCCGCATTCCTGGCTGATTTGGATCTGGGACAGAGCGCCGGCAACGGCTCACTCATGCGCTGTCTCCCTGTAGGATTAAGCTATCCTAATCTCTCGGATATTGAAACAATTTCACGAATGCAGTCAAAAATGACGCACTATGACGAACGCTGCAATCAAGCCTGTGACATATACAATCGCATAGTTTGCAGACTCTTCAACGGTGAGGCCCTCATTGAAGCAATCAAGAGTGAAATCGTCGATACGGAATACCGGGATATCCTTACAAATGAACCCGACTGCGAACCGAGCGGTTTTGTCGTTCATACGTTTCGTTGGGTACTTCACATACTGCTTCATACCGCTTCCTTCCATGAAGTCGTTCAGCATGCGGCCAATTTGGGAGGGGATTCCGATACGATAGACGCAATTGCAGGAGGTCTGGCCGGCGTCCATTATGGATTCGACAATATTCCCCGGCAATATTCGGATGCGATAATTATTAAAAGCAAGCTTGATACATTGTCGGAGCAAATCGCAAGACTGCGCGGGCAGTACTCCGAGAACACGACGGGCAAAACGTCAAGCAGCTAAAGCTGGCTGACGTTTTTTATTTTATAAATCCCCATTAATCTGTTAATTCTTCGAATAATCTCTAATCGAACATTTTCAGGCTCCAGGCATTCGCATTTATCTCCAAAACGAAGCAAATAACCGTATCCGTGGTCATTTTCAATAAATGGAAAGGAAACGATCCATTTATTTTCCCCATAAGACTCGATGTTTTCTTCTCCGCAATAGTCCGTCATAAAATCTCTGAGTGATTCATCGATTAGAAGTTTAATCGTAATCGTATTATTTTCGGAGGAGTTCAACGTCCCGGATTCAAATTCTCTGGGAACAAATCTCTCATCGAGCAGTTTTAGCGACGTAATGCGCGAAAGTTTAAAGGTACGGAAGTCTTGCTTGGAAGTACAATAGCCGTGCAAATACCAAGCCGAATCTTTTAACACCAATCTATAGGGCTCGATCCTCCTTTGAGTTCGTCTGTCATTTTGGTCGGAATAATTAAAAGACAATAACCGTTTCTCATCGAGCGCAACTTTCATTTCCTCAAAGTTTGGCTTTACGTTTCTGCTGCCGAACCACGGCGTATGATCAATGGTAATCTGACTTTCGAAATTCCTGATTTGCTCTTCCGGAACCAACCCTTTTACTTTTGCCATCGTATTGAGGATTTCTTCGCTGGACATAGAAGAATGGATGCTATTAAGTCCGATTAGCAGCGCAGTGATGTCCGTAACCGTAAACAGCTTTTTTTCTATTTTGTATTCTTCCATGATGCCGATACCGCCGTTAGCGCCAGGATAAGTAATGATCGGGATACCTGCCTTGTTTATTGCTTCTATGTCTCTAAAGATGGTTCGAGGCGTGACTTCAAACATTTCCGCAAGCTTGGAAGCACTGACTTTATTACGCTCAAGCAGCAGCATGACAATGGATAGCAATCGATCTATCTTCACTGTAATCACCTTAAATTTTTTAATTAGCGCATAAAAACTATGACATACTGTTGTCATAATTGTATATGATACCTTTAAATATGTCGATGCCCAAAGTCGCCCGTTAAGTCCTCAACTTCTGAGCTGGATGCGGTAACTATTTGATGTGTTCGAGGAGGTCACCTTATGCACAGCTTCATACATGTTAGCGGCGCAAGGGAAAATAATTTAAAAAACATCAGTATTAAAATTCCGCGCGATCAAGTCGTTGTATTCACCGGAGTGAGCGGTTCGGGGAAGTCCAGTCTGGCGTTCGATACGCTTTATGCCGAGGGTCAAAAACGCTACGTGGAATCGCTATCCGCATATGCCCGCCAATTTTTGGGGCAAGTCCAAACACCGGACGTTGATTCTATTGAAGGGCTTTCGCCAGCGATCGCGATTGAACAAAAAACAACCTCGAAAAATCCCCGTTCCACTGTCGGTACGGTGACAGAAATTTACGATTACTTGCGTCTGCTGTGGGCTAGGACAGGCACTCCGTATTGCCCCGATTGCAAGGAAGAAATTAGCCGGCAATCTATCGATGAAATCGTCGATCATATTTACAAGCTGCCGCAAGGAACCAAATTTGCGGTATTGGCGCCGGTAATCCGGGGCGAAAAAGGCGAGCACCTTAAGGTACTTGAGCAGGCCAAGCTGAACGGATATGCGCGTGTTCGAGTGGACGGCACTTTCTATTCCTTGAATGAAGATATTCAACTTCATAAAAACAAAATGCATACGATTGAAATCGTCGTAGACCGGCTCACTGTTCGGGCGGAGGATGCGCAGCGTCTGGTCGATTCCCTGGAATCAGCGTTTTCGTTATCCGGCGATGTCGTAACTATATATCAATACGAGAGTCAAAAAGAAACTTGCTTTTCTCAAAGCTACAGCTGTTCGCGATGCGGTCAATCGCTGCCCGAGTTATCGCCGCGAATGTTTTCGTTCAATAACCAATACGGAGCCTGCCAGACTTGCTACGGACTCGGATTTCATTTCAAAGCGGGCTCGTATGAGCAGTTTTCCAACATGCAGAAGGAGGTTGAGGATGACCTCTCCGCACCGCCGTGCCCCGATTGTGATGGCGACCGCCTGGCCCCTATGCTCCTTGCTGTAAAGGTCGGTGGTATAAACATTGCCGATTTCTGCAAATTATCCGTTAACGACGCGATCGATTTTATAGCAAATCTGAGGCTGCCCGGGGCGAAAGCGGCAATCGCGGATTCAATCCTCGCAGAAATTCGCTCCCGGCTTATGTTTATGAAAAACGTCGGTCTGGAGTATTTAACGCTTTCCAGAGCTTCAGGCACGCTTTCCGGCGGTGAAAATCAGCGCATTCGGCTAGCTACGCAAATTGGCTCGGGCTTGACCGGAGTGCTGTATGTTTTGGACGAACCTTCTATTGGACTTCATCAGCGGGACAATGCGCTCCTCTTGTCCGCGTTAAGGGACTTGTGCGATAAGGGGAACACGCTCATTATTGTTGAACATGACGAAGATACGATCCGGCAAGCGGATTGGATTGTAGATATAGGGCCGAGAGCGGGAAAACATGGCGGACAAGTTGTTGCGCAGGGAACGCTTGACAACCTTATAAACGAACCAAACTCCATAACCGGTCAATATATTTCCGGCAAGAAACAAATTGCAGTGCCCCAAATGCGGCGCACGGGCAGCGGAAAATCCCTGACCATCATCGGCGCGGCGGAAAATAATTTGAAGGGAATCAACGTTTCGATCCCTCTTGGCACACTGACCTGTGTTACCGGCGTTTCGGGCTCCGGAAAGTCCAGCTTAATCAATGAAATATTGTACAAAAAGCTTGCTGCGGAGCTTAACCGGGCCCATACTCGCGCAGGCAAACATAAGCAAATAGAGGGAGTGGTTTCTCTCGACAAAATTATTTATATCGACCAAAGCCCGATCGGGCGCACGCCCCGTTCCAATCCGGCTACCTACACGGGTCTTTTTGACCTGATCCGGTCACTCTACGCGCAGACAAATGAAGCGAAAATTCGCGGATACGATGCGAAAAGATTTTCGTTTAACGTTCCGGGCGGCCGCTGTGAGGCTTGTTCCGGCGATGGTCTTATGAAAATAGAAATGCATTTTCTTCCTGACGTATTTGTCCCCTGCGATGTTTGCAAAGGGAAACGTTATGGCCGTGAAACGCTGGAAATTCACTATAAGGGCAAAAGCATTGCAGATGTGCTAGCGATGACTGCAGACGAAGCTGTTGCGTTTTTTGGAAGTATTCCTAAAATCCGTAGAAGAATAGAGGCGCTTTGCAAGGTAGGGCTAGGTTATGTTCAGCTCGGGCAGGCCTCAACGACGCTTTCAGGCGGCGAAGCGCAGCGGGTGAAGCTTGCAGCGGAACTGCTTAAACCGGCTACGGGCTCGACTCTATACGTGATGGATGAACCGACAACGGGTTTGCACGTTGCAGATGTGCATCAATTGGTTCACATTTTGCATGACTTGGTTGACAGCGGAAATACGGTTGTTATAATTGAGCACAACTTGGATGTGATAAAAAACGCCGATTATATCATTGATCTGGGACCCGAGGGCGGCATAAATGGAGGTCACTTGGTCTGCTCCGGTACTCCGGAGGAAGTGGCGGAATGCGAGATAAGCTATACCGGGTACTATTTGCGAACTGAGCTGAAGGGGAAGCAAACGAATGAATCTGATTGATCACGAAGTTACTCATATTAAATTTGGCGCCGGGCGGGTAGTGAACAAGGATGACGAGCGGGTAATGGTCGTATTTACGGACACAATCGGGCAAAAAACGTTTGTATATCCGGACGTCTTCGAGCAATACCTGCGAATGAACAACCCCGTCATTCAGGACTTTGTTTTCTCGGAATATAAGCGGAAGCAGGAACAGCTCGAAGCGGAAAAACAACATCGGGAAAAGCTGCTCAGAGAAGAGGCGGAGCGAGCGGCTTCCATACTAGCCGAGCGACAAGCCATTGATAAGAAAGCAAAGCCATCCAAGAAAAAAGCCGTAACAAAAAAGAAGTAGCCGTACGAACGGCTGAAATGTTTGTTGGCAGGAGGATTAAATATGTACCAATACAAGAATCAGTCCTATGATGAGGTGCAATTTGACGGGCGAGATTTACGATACGGCGAGTTAGTACACTGTACATTCAAAAAATGTACGTTTATGAATGCCTCAATGGAAGAAGTGGCTACAAGCAACTGCCGTTTCGTCGAATGCATTTTCCGCGGAGCCGCCTTAAACGGCTCTGTACATACGGAGACAGCTTTCGAAAACTGTCATTTTACCGGAGCAAATCTTTTCGTATCTAAATTCACGTCTTGCAAAATGACAGGTTCCGACTTTGCAGGCGCCCAGTTGGATGGGATTACGATTCAAGGAGGGGACTGGTCTTACACCAATTTAAGGCATGTGGCGCTAAGCAAACAAGATTTAAGGGGAGTTCGCTTCTTTGAGACCGATTTTACGGATGCAAATTTGGAAAAGGCCGATTTAAGAAATTGCGATTTGACCAGAGTGTCATTGGCCAAAGCCAAACTGCAAGGAGCGGACCTGAGAGGCGCTAACCTAGAAGGGGTTGATTTAAAGAGCCTTAATTTGAAGGGGGTGCGAATGGATAGTATTCAAGCGGTTATCTTTTTAAAATCCTTTGGAGCCAGAGTAGATTAAAAGCGGTGCGAATGACAAAAGAAGCGGGCCCGCGGGCCCGCT
>NZ_JBZYAO010000039.1:0-20261 GCF_059820445.1 Paenibacillus sp. sgz302190 | reverse complement strand
GGCCCGCGGCCCCGCTGCTGTAATTTTTACGAAGAAAGCTCCTCTTCTTCGGATTGCATAACACCATACCGCTCCAGCGCTTTTGTTGACGATTCCAGCATCCGCTTTTTCAGATAATCGCCTTGGATAACCCGGACCCGCTTGCCGAGGAAACGGATTTTGGAGAGCAAATATTCGTATTCGTCTTCGAGCAAGCATATCCTGACTTGATAAACGTCGTTCCCGGCGTCGTACTCGACATCCTTTTCGAAGCAGGAGAAGGCATAAAGGATGCGCGACAATTCTCTGTTGTATTCGCGGACCACTCCGATGACGGCTTCGGCTTTGCGCGAGTCGAGCGTCCGGCTGATTTTGGCGAAGATGGCGTCTGCTTCCGCCTGCTCGACAGGCTCTGCCGAGACGGAGACAATGTTCGTCAGTCTGGTGCTCATCAACGCATGATGCCGGAGGTGGTACCACAGCAGGTACCATTCTCTTTTGACCATGGAGTATTCCAATTTGTACGGCAGCCCCGAATGGTCCGAATTCACTCGCCCGCCCTTGATCGAGTAAGTGATTCGAACCCCGCTCTTATTCGTCATACAGCGGCGTAAAGTGCGGAGGAGCGGGTGGTAGACTTGTTTCTCCATGCTTCTCGCTTTTTCGATCAGGTGTTCCGAAATATCCATGACGGGATCGGGTTCAAGCAGGGAGCGCAGCTTTTCCAAGGTTCCGGCAGTGAAAGCCTTGGCCGCAGCGGGATGCTCCAGCATCGTTTTCAGCCAAGCCCTTTCGTGCGAGGTGACCATGAACGTACCGGAATCCTCCAGCCGGGAGATGATCTGGTAGTTGAAGATTTTTTCAAAAAGATTCATAGTACGCTTGAATCTCCTTCCATTCGGCAATCATTTCCCGGCGGAACCGGACCGGCTCCAAAATTTCGCAGCTTGACCCGAAGCTTCGCAGCCATGGCTTAATTTCGGTAGTTCCGTTAACGGTAATTTCAAATATAAAAGAATGCTCATCCTCATACACGATTTGCCCCCATTGTCCTTGCAGCAGGACGCGCTCTTTAATGAAATTGGGCTCCAGGCTGTCAGGATTGTAAAATCGGACGCGCACCGTCACCGGCCGTCCGGTATCGATCAGCCAGCTGTACTTGATTTTTGCCTCCAAATCGGTTGTCTTCTCCTTAAACAAATCCTCTGCGACAACTTCATCTTCTTCGATCTGAGTCATGCCCTCCATACGGTATTTCCGAACGCCCTCTCTGCCGCTCGCGAGCAAATACCACCGTCCGTACTGATGATCGTAGACGACCTTCAGCGGAAGCGTCGTTTCCATTTTGCCTTCCGTTTCGCGCTCGAACAGAGGGTTGGTGTTCTTGGAGGCGTAGCTTTTATCGGCTTTGGGCGAGAAATACAAAAATCGGACTTTGCGGCGGCCGCGGATGGCGCTCAGGAGCGTGAACAGATGCGCTTCATCCAAAATCCGCGAGTAATAGTGATACTTATATAAAAATGGCTCGATAGCATGCTTTTCCGCTTGATTGCGCATAAATTGTTTCTTCAACCCGTCGCGCAGCAAATAGCCTTGCACGGAAGGCACCTGCGTGTTTGCCATAACGTCCACAAAATCATACAGATCAAAAAGCTCCTCATCCGACAATTCCCGGATCAGGTCGTTTTGAAGCCGGTACCGGTAGGGGCGGGCCCCGGGCTCCCTTTTGATCACGCCGACCTCTTCCAAATATTTGAGATCCGACCGGATCGTCTTTTCATCAGGGAGGGGGAGATCGGAACTTAAACCGCTGCAGCAAATGTCCATAAGCTCCATAGTCGTCAGCGCTTGTTCGTTCAAAGCCGCCAGGAGCAGCGAGACTCTGTGAGATTCGGATTCCTTCAAGGATTTGGCGCGAAACAGGAACAACAGCATCGGATCGGTCGACTCGTAGTAGCTGAAGCGGATCGATTCGGCAAATTCTTTGCCCTGCTCCTGCGGCAGCTGCCTATATATGGTGTTCACGATTTCTTTGAGCCGCCGGAGCGTTTTGTCGAAGGTATGTACGGAAATGCCCAGCCGTTCAGCGAATTGCTGTCTGCTGTACGCGCCGCTTGTCAGCACGAGCATGCGCAGAAATTGGATCTCTTTATCGAAGCTTTCCTTGGCCACTATAATCCTCCGTTCAATCAACGTGCCTTTCTCTATTGTAACAGGGGTTGGATTGGGGCGAAATGGAAATCTTTCTGCCGTCGTAATACTTTTGCCATGTTCGATTGTACGAAAATCGGCGAAGATAGTTCAGGAGGCCGGCACCGAACGGTGAAAGCCTGGATAAAACGGATAAGGGAGGGTGCACCGTATGCCTGAGTATCGGAGGCAAATTGTGGAACTGTTGAAGCGGATCGAAAGGGAAGAAAACGTCCGGATTTTATACGCTTGCGAGTCAGGCAGCCGGGCATGGGGGTTCCCGTCGCAGGATAGCGATTATGACGTAAGATTTTTATATATCAGGCCGGTGGAATGGTATTTGTCCATTTTCGAGAAGCGGGATGTCATCGAGAGGCCGATCAGCGATATGCTCGATATAAACGGTTGGGACCTGAAAAAAGCTTTGAATCTGTTTCGCAAATCGAACCCGCCGCTGCTGGAGTGGCTGCAATCCCCGATCGTCTATATGGAGAACGGCTCGGTCGCCGAGCAAATCCGGGGCATCTCTCCGCTGACTTTTTCGCCAAAATCCTGCATGCATCATTATCTGCATATGGCGAAAGGGAACTTTCGGGAATATTTGCAGGGCGAGCAGGTCAAAATCAAAAAATATTTTTACGTGCTGCGCCCGGTTCTGGCATGCGAATGGATGGAGAAGCACAACACGATGCCGCCCACCCGGTTCCAAACGCTGGTTGACGATTTGGTGCCCGAAGGCAGCGAGCTAAGGGCGGTGATCCTGGATTTGTTGGCTCGTAAAATAGCGGGCGACGAATTGGACTATGAGCCAAGAATCCATCCGATCAATGAATTTTTGGAGGAAAGAATAGCTTATTACGAACGGGCCGCATCCGGCATGCCTGCTTCTGCCGGCGATCAGGATCATCGGCTGGACGAATTGTTCCGGGCGGTATTAAAGGAAATATGGGATTAAGGTGATGAATATGTTAATCTTTTTTAATAAAGCGAAGGAAGCGCCTTGGGCGGATAAGATCTCTATCTACGCTTACATTCAAGCGCAAATCCGCGAACATGGGCAGGTTGTCGGCGGTTCTTTGCCGGACGACGAGCAATTTTGGGCAGGGGGCCAACTTCGCTGGGCAGCCGGCGCTTTGGATGGGGCGATGGGGCATCACTCCGTTCCAAGCAGCAAGACCCAAGAGGTGCAAGAACTGGTTCATTTGCTGGCCAAACAGACCCGAAAGCCTGGGCATAGCGGGCGAAAGGCTGTTTATTCCAAGCTCATCGGTGCGGATATAGGAAGTATGATCGACGATGTGTTGGACGGGGTGCGCAAGCATCCGGGCGTCCGGCCCGATGAACTGTATATAGAGGCCAAATGGCTGGCGGAAAACGCGGCACACCGCAATCCGGTCAAGCTTGGCATCGCGCTGCTCGGTCTTTTTGCAATTGAACAGGAGAAGGAGCTGCTTCTCACTCTCGGCAAGCATGACGAATTTACCCTTTATGCCGCAGTCGCTATTCGAAACGGGATGGAGGACAGCAACAACGTTCTTTTTGATCTGGCGAAAAGCGTTAACGGCTGGGGGAAAATTCAGATCGTCGAGAGGCTGGAGCCGAGCACCCGGGAGATTCGGGACTGGTTAGTGCGCAAAGGCTGTCAGAACAGCGTGATGAACGAATATTTAGCTTGCATTTGTGCCCGCAACGGGAACTTGCGCGAAGCTCTCTCATCGAGCACGGTAGACCGCGATTTATTTGAAGGCGCGACCGATATCATTCGAGCGCTGCTATACGGAGGCCCGGCTGAAAACATCGATGATTATGAGGATGCGCCACAGACGATGTCCGATTATTTGAGGTTGGCCGGAACCATGTGCGGCACCTTGAAGCAGTTGTCGGCGGTTTTGAGTATTCTTGAATTTTTGACGGAAGCCGATTCTGCGTGGGAGCGGCGAAGAGCAAACGGTTGGACAGAGCAGTTGAGAAGCGAGCAGGCGGAGGCTTGCCGAACGATTATCGCTCAGGCCCGATGGAGCGGCATGGTTCTGGATGCGGTCGCATCGGGCGATTCTTTCGGCCGTCACTATGGCGTGATTTGCGCTGCGAAACTGGGCATCGATATATGGGAGCTGCTCTTCTCGCAGCTTGCGGACAATCCGATTCAGGATGCGCACTATTTGGAGCTGATGAAATCGGAAAATCCGGATAGAATCCGCCGGCTCGTTCAGTTCGCCGAAATCCGGCTGCCGCTGCGGCAAATCGCCACAGGCCCCGAAGATGAAATGGGATTTGGCAAGGAGTATGCGGCGCATTCGTGCCTCGACAGCATTTTGCAAAGTTTGGACAGGCATGCCGGGTTCGGAAGAGAATTGATTGCTGCAGGTTTGAACAGTCCGGTGACCCGTAACCGGAATATGGCGCTTAAAGCGTTGGAAGCCTGGGAGCTTGCTTCATGGGGAAATGAGCTTGTCGAGGCGCTGACGCGGCTGGCGGAAATCGAACCGAACGAGTCGGTGCGGGAACGTATTCAAAAGCTGCGGGAAGCAAGAAACATATAAGCTGGAGCTGCAGTCATTTATTATAGGAGTTGAGTTTTATGGCATATCAAAATATAGACGGCGTACTTGTCTGGGGGAAACCCGACGAAGGTGCGCTAGACCAAGCCAAAACGTGCGCAAAGACCGGGAATGTCGTCCAAGCGCTGCTTATGGCCGATCATCACAAAGGATACAGCCAGCCGATCGGCGGTGTCGTCGTGTATGACGGGCAGATTTCCCCTTCCGGCGTAGGGTACGATATCGCATGCGGGAACAAAGCGGTGCGGACGAAGCTGACTGCGGAAGATGTGCTGCCCAGGCTGGCAGCCGTCATGGACGAAATAGCGCGCAAAATCTCGTTCGGCGTAGGCCGCGTCAATAATGAAAAGGTCGATCACGACCTGTTCGACGACCCGGACTGGGCGGTTTACGAGGCGGTCGGGAAGCAGGAGCACGACAAGCTGAAAACTCTGGCCCGGAGCCAGCTCGGCACCGTCGGCAGCGGTAACCATTTTGTCGACTTGTTCGTAGAACCGGATACGGGCCTGGTATGGATCGGCAACCATTTTGGAAGCCGCGGCTTCGGGCATAAAACGGCCAGCGGTTTCATCAATCTGGCGGCCGGCAGAGGGTTTTTGGATAACGCCCCCGGCGAGAAGATGGATCAGCCTCCCGTGCTGCTCGATTTAAGCGGCGAACTCGGCGATATGTATTACCGCGCGATGAAGCTCGCCGGGCGGTACGCATATGCCGGACGCGATTATGTCATTCAAGAAGTACTGTCGATGCTGGGGACGGAAGCGGATTTTGAAGTCCACAATCATCATAATTTTGCCTGGAAAGAGACGCATAACGGGAAGGAAGCGGTTGTGGTCCGCAAGGGAGCGACGCCGTCCGCGCCGGGGCAGCTTGGCTTTATCGGCGGCAGCATGGGGGACATCTCCGTGATCGTAAAAGGCAAGGATACTGCGGAGAACCGCGACGCTTACTACAGCACCGTTCATGGAGCGGGCCGCATTATGAGCCGGACGCAGGCGGCAGGCAAAATGAATTGGAAGACCCGCGCCCGCAGCGGCGGACAAATCTCCACGGCGCAAATGCTGGATGCCGTTCGCAGCTTTGGCGTCGAGCTCCGCGGCGCCGGTACGGACGAGAGCCCGTTTGTGTACAGGAAGCTCCAAGAAGTGCTGGATGCTCATGCCGAAACAATCGAGGTTATGCACGTTCTGAAGCCGATCGGCGTCTGCATGGCGGGAGCGGATGAATTTGATCCGTATAAGGATTAAAACAGAACGGTCGACTTTCAAAGGAAAGGCACAAATGGCTATTAAGTCCAGCAATCCGCAGTTTTCTTTTCTCATTAAGAAAAACCCGAATTCCGGCATGAAGCTTCGCACCATTCGCAAAGGAATCGCTTATGCGGATATAGTTTTACCCAATATAGTGCGAAAATTATGTCGAATTATGAAACCCAAAATGAGATCGTAATTGGCGACAGAGGATGGATAATAATGGATGATAAACAAAAAATAGTTCAATACTATAAGTACGAATTGACTGCACGAAAGCTGATATTTAATCCAAGCTGGCGCGAAGTGATGATGGTCATAGTAGGGCTGCTTATCTTATTGGGTTTAAATATTGCAAGTAATTTCTATCATTTATCTGTTTGGCTTGTCAGTATTAATTTTATCGGGGCGATGTTATTTTTATCAGGGCTGGCTTTACTCGGACTCAAAGATAAATCCCAATTCAGGTATATTCGAATTCCTATGCTTGCATTTTCTAGTGGGGGTGGAATCATGGTGTCAGCTGCCATGTTACAGAGCCTGGATAAAACTCAAAACGCCAATTTTGCCTTCATTATGCTAGTTGGTCTAGTGATTCTAATTACAAGCATGATTTGGGGAGAAATACGGAAAAAACGCTATGGGATCGAATCTTATAATTTTTTTGAATGGCTGCAGGATCTACGCTATCATAACTTGATGGAATTTCTAATTAAAGAAAATATCGATATATCTGAAGAAATTGATATTATAGCTGAAGAAGTGGAAGTGGACAATACACGCGCACAATGGAAGCTTTCTTATCCACTATCTCTTTTTGGATTGTTGTCCTTTTCAATCCTCGATAACTATAACCAGTTCCGCAATAACTGGGAACTGCAGAAACATCAAGCAGATATTCAATTATCAAGTGGATTTTGGATAGCTATTGATCTTGCCAAAGTTGCAGCCCTTGTTCTTGTCGTGACTCTCTTAGTAGGATATACGTTTCGGTGGATATTATTTAAAGGGCATTCCCATACAGAGGGTTTGCGTATTCTTCTGAAACGAATCTCGTATCATTTGCGAAGACAGGAGAGAATTATAGCAGTTAATGAAGAGCAACGGATCTCAATCCGAGAGAAGGTATTGGAAGCACGTACTCACAAACGCGGAGTATATCGTTGATAAGACCTGTTTAAGTTGGTAGAGCCTACCCTGATACTTTTGCAGGTATCGAAAAAATGTTTGGTATTAAGTGGTGGCTGGCTTTTATAATTACCAAGCCATAGCCTGTAAGGGGAACGGCCCATTACATGGCGTTCCCCTTGGGCAGGTGGCCTATTTTCGATTTTGTCCTGCCATGGTTACAATGCTACACGCATAGATCCCAGTTTATACACCGTTTCATCATGAAAAGGTTTTTGGAAGTCCAAGGAAATAAACGGGTGACTATATGCAGAAAATCCGGAAACTTTTAAATTAAATTGAAAAACACCGATATTATCCAGCTTCTCGTTATAAAAAATTTCTAAATCCGATATTGAGGAATTTTGAATTTCACTGGCCCATTTAGCGATGGTGTCAGCATCATTGGCATCTCGGAGTGCTTTGATATCTTTGACCATCTTTTCTTTGTAATTGTGAGAATCAGTAATTCCGTTATCTTTATCGTACCAAACCGTTTTGTTATAGAAACTTTCCAGCTCGGATGTATCCCCCGATTTCAACGCCGCAGCATACTTTTTGAGCAGATCCAACGCGAGAGGTTTCATCGCACCAACAGTAGCGTCTGCAGAATAATCGGCAGGCAATTTGGTCGTATAATTTCCGGATTGAGTACTAGTGTTGGAACTTGCACCGGATGAACTTTTCCCTGACGAAGAAGTATTGTCTTTAGTCGGCTCCCCGGAGGCCGGAGGCACGTATCCGTTTGTTGATACATGAACGGTTTTCGTCGCTTCGTCATAGGACACTTTACCGCCCATCGCTTCCGCAAGACCTTTGGCGGATACATAGCTGTGCCCGTCATAAACCAATGGGTACATAGTCCCGTCTTCACTTGACTGGTCGATTTGTTTGCCGTTCACCTTAACTTGCAGATTAGCATTTTGATAAGCTGTAACTTGCTTCAAAGCGGAATCGGCATATGCGCCTGCTGCAATGCCCAAAGTCAATATTGCTCCTATCATGCTTACCAAGACTTTCTTCGTTAAAACTACTTTCATCTTTCAACTCTCCCCGTAAAACGTATTATGCATCGTACTCTGTTGGCAGAACCCTGATCATGGTTCTAGAGTTGCATTAAAATCGTATTCTACATATTACAATAAATACCTGCATCATTCGACATCCAAATTGTGTGCCATGTAGTCCCAGGCGCTTCATACCTGCAAATCTATATACCAATCCACCCGGAGAAAGGGGCTATTCTTAGCGGCAAAAACATAAGCGCCAGCCACCGCCGCAAAATGGATGCCTGCCGCGCAGGCGGCCATAAAATCGTTGTAAAGCTACGCAGGGGAGATCAAAACAAAACAAAAACACCCTGGGAATCAGGGTGTTTTTCCAAATGATCTATCGTTATGCGGTGCCCCAATCGGCTTTCAGATGCATAAGCGAAGGCGCGAACAGCCTGGCGTCCATCTGCTTGAGATCGGGGGAAATGAGTGGCTTAAATGCCAGATGGGACAAAATGTCGCGTTCCAGCTCGATTCCGGGCGCAATTTCGCAGAGCATGAGACCTTGCGGGGTCAGCCTGAAAACGGCGCGCTCCGTAATATATACAACCTCTTTGCCGATTTTGGCGGCTTCGGAGCCGTTAAAAGATATATCCGATAATTGCGGTACGATTTTACGGAACCGGCCTTCCTGATCGATGTTCAGCTTGCCGTCAACCATGGAAGTTTTGAGCCCTCCGGCCGTAAAAGTGCCGCTGAAAACGACTTTTTTGGAATTTTGCGCGATATCGATAAAACCGCCTACGCCCATGATTTTGCCGTTAAACTTATGAACGTTCACGTTGCCCGCCTGGTCGATTTCGGCAAAGCTCAGGAAACTCGTATCGAGTCCGCCGCCATCGTAAAAGTCGAATTGATAGGGCTGGTCGATAACCGCCCGGGGACTGATCGTCGCGCCGAAAATAATGCCTTTGGCCGGCGTTCCGCCGATCGGGCCCAGCTCTACGGTAAAGGTCAGCTGATCGCTGATTCCTTCCTCCGCGGCAACGAAACCGACGCCGTCCGAAATGCCGACGCCCAGATTGGCCACATCGCCTGGAGATGCTTCCATCAGGGCGCGCCGGGCAATCACTTTTCGCTCGGTGAGCGGAAGCGGCTTGATGTCGTCCGGCACGGCGATAAGATCGCCGCTCATAAAGCGGTTGGAGGCCGTTTCGTACGTTTGCTGCTGATCAGGGACGACCACGACGGCGTCAACGAGAAAGCCCGGGATTTTTATGGATTTGGGGTGAATCGAGCGGGCTTGCACCATTCGCTGCACCTGCACGATGACGATTCCGCCGCTGTTTTTGGTAGCTTGCGCGATGCTCAGCACATCGAGGAACGCAGGTTCGTCCTCCATGCTGATGTAGCCGTCGGTGTCCGAAGTCGTCCCCCGGATGATGGCGACATTCGGGCGAATGGACGGGTAGAACAGCCATTCCTTGCCGTCAAGCTCCATCAGCCGGACCAAATCCTTGGTAGTCCGCTCGTTCAGCTTGCCGCCCTGCTGGCGGGGATCGACGAAAGAACCGAGCCCGACATGGGAGAGAATGCCCGGATGCCCGGCAGCGGTAGCGCGAAACAACTGCGCAATGACGCCTTGCGGAAAACAATAAGCCTCGATTTGGTTGGACTCGGCCAGTTCGGACATTCGCGGCGACTGTCCCCAGTGCCCGCCGATGGCTCTGGCGCACAGGCCGGGAATGGCCAGCGGACTCATCCCGCGGTCGGCCCGGTCTCCGAGTCCGGTCGTATGCAGGAACGTCAGGCCACTCGGCTTCTGCTCCTGGCGATAACGGTTGGCCAGCGCTTCGATGATATGGGTGGGGTCGACGATTCCGCCCCCGGCCCCGCTGATGGCAACGGTCGCCCCGTCGGGAATAAGCTGAACCGCTTCTTCCGGGCTAAGCACTGGAACGGGGCCCGTTCTTTTGTGAGAGATTGCGTTCACGGCTAGTTATTCTCCTTCGTGGAAGTTATTGGCGGCGGCTCTTCAAAGCGGGGAGGCCGCTTTTCAAAAAAAGCTTGCATGCCTTCCCGAAAATCCGCGCTTTCAGATACGATCTGGGAAATATCCATTTGCAGCTGGTCCATCCATGGCTGGCTGGGGCTGAAAATGCCGCTGACCGCCGCTTTGACGGCCCGGGTCGCTGTGGCGGATTTGGCGGCGATCTCTTCCGCCCATGCCAGGGCGAGCTCGTAAGCCGTTCCTTCCTGCGCAATCGCATTGACGACGCCGAGCTCCAGAGCTTCCTGCGCCGTCATTTGCTTCGCGAACAGCATGAGCTCCAGCGCTCTGCCCGCCCCGATCAGGCGGGTTAACCGGTAGGCGCTCCCGCTGCCGGGAAAAGAGCCGATGTTGACTTCGGGCAGGCTGAGCACGATATGCGGCGCTGCTACGCGCATGTCGCAGCTGAGCGCCCAGTCGAAGCCCCCGCCGTAAGCGGAGCCGTCCAAAGCCGCTATCGTCGGGATAGGGAGCATGGAAAGGCGAGTGCGCAGCCGGATTTCCGCTTCCATTTTGGCGCTGACGTAAGTGCCTGCATTCAGATGCTCGCCGATTTCTTTCATATCCGATCCCGCCGAAAATACTTTGCCTGCGGCGCATAGGATGACGACGCGCAGCTCCCGGTCGGCTTCGATATTCGCAAAAATTTCCTCCAAATAATGAAGGCCGCCGTTCGTTCCCAAATTCAGAGGAGGGTTGTCGAAGCGGATAATGCCTACATAACCTTCTTTTCTGAATTCAATACTTGGTTTATTGTTCATTATGAACCACCTTACTGGATCGATCTAGTTTAGGTTATATTATAAATACAGCCAAACAATCGTGTCAACAATAACGTGGACGGGCAAATGATTCAATGAAAACATTTTCAAAATACACAGTAATGTACTATACTTTTTAGACGGAGGTGTGCGAACAGTGGGGGAGGATTTTCAAAAGCGTATTACACTTGAAGATGTAGCCAGGGATGCCGGCGTGTCTCGTTCTACTGCATCTCTGGTCATCCGGGGCAGCAGCACAATCCCCGACAAAACGAAGAAAAAAGTATACGCATCGATGAACAAGCTCGGCTATGTATACGATCGGGTTGCCGCCAGTTTTCGTTCAAGACGTTCTTCTACGGTAGGCGTAATCATCACAAACATCGGAAACCCGTTTTTCTCGGAGCTGCTGGCGAGCGTCGAGGACAACTTGGACGAGAAGGGCTACACGATGCTGCTGGGAATGACGGTCGAATCGGAAAGCAAGCAGCAGCGCGTGCTGGAAACGATGCTGGAGCATCGGGTGTGTGGGATTATTATGGCGCCGGTAGCCGACACTTCGATGGACATATTTACGCGGCTGGAGAAATTGAAGGTGCCCTGCGTGCTGATTGGCCGGGAAATTACCGGCGCGCCTGCCGACTACATCGGCACCGATTTCAGGCTGGGAACGAAGCAGGCGGTTCGCCATTTGGCGGACCAGGGACACCGCAGAATCGCATTTATCGGAGGGGTGCCGAACACTTCGGCCTACGAAGAGCGGCTGGAAGGCTATCTCGACGCACTCGCGGAATGCGGCATTCAGTTTGAACAATCGCTCGTTGTTCCGAGCATTCCAACGAGGGAGGGCGGCATGACCGCCGTTATTGAAATGATGCGGGGCGACAGGCCGCCGACAGCCGCCTTGTGCCATAACGATATCGTCGCATTGGGGGCGATAGCGGGGCTGCAGTCGATCGGATTGGCCGCCGGCAAAGATTTGGCGCTGGTCGGCTTTGACGACATCAAGGAGGCCGCGACCTCCAATCCCGGGCTCACATCCGTTGCGATCGGATTGGAGCAATGGGGAGTGGAAGCCGCCGAGCTGCTGCACCAAAGATTAGCGGGAGAAGGGGAACATGATGCGGTGCGCATCATCGTGCCGCCGCGGCTTGTCGTCCGCGATTCTTCCACAAATTTCATGGGTGCGCATTGAAGAATGCGCCCTATGAAATTATGTTGTTGACTTTAAAATTTGAACTTGCTATTATCAATTCCAATAAAACTAATAGGAAATGATATTTCAGCTTTTGGATGAAGGGGGAATCGGCATCCAGGAGGGCATCATGAGCCCGGAAACAGCTCGAAAATTTTTTTCGCTTTTAGTAGATCGATCTATGGGACGAAGGGTGATGAAGAGATGTTGAAGTCAAAAAGGGGAATACTTGTAGTTTGCACGGCCATGCTGTTACTGCTTAGCGCCTGCGGAAAACCGGCGGATTCCGGAAATGCCGCCGGCAAAACGGAAGAGAAGGAACTGCGGGTCGGCACCTACGGGGTGAGCATCGGCTTTTCTATCAAAAACAGTTCCAACGTGCTGGAAGGATATGATATCGCTGTGACGGAAGCTATTGCCAAAAAGCTCGGTTATACCAAAGTAACGTGGACGACGGCCGACATGACCGGTTTGTTCGGCATGCTGGATTCCGGCAAAATCGATACGATCGCCAACCAGGTGGAAGCGAATGCCAAACGCAAGGACAAATATTCGTTCTCGCAAACGTATATTTACTCCGGCGCTCAGCTTATCGTCCGCAAGGAAGACAATTCCATCCAGTCGCTCAAAGACTTGAAAGGCAAAAAAATCGGCGTCAATGTCGGAACGAGCAAAGAAACGTACCTGAGAGAGAACGATCCGAACAAAGAGCTGAACATCGTTACCTATGAAGACCCGAGCGCGATTATGAAAGACGTTGCTCTCGGCCGCCTCGACGCCTATATTATGGACCGCGCCGGCGCGCAGCTTTTGATTGATAATTCCGGGCTGCCGCTCAAGCTTGCCGGAGACCCTGTATACACGTACGAGGAAGCGTTCCCTTTCCCGAAAAACGACAAAGGCAATACGCAGAAGGAAGCGTTTAACAAGGCGTTGGACGAGTTGGCCAAGGACGGAACATTAAGCGAAATATCCAATAAATGGTTGAAGCAAGATATCAGTAAGGCGCACTGACGATGAGTTTCGATCTTGAATTTCTGTTCAAGGCCGTCCCGGAGCTGCTGAAGTATTTGCCCATGACGCTGCTGCTGGCCATTGCATCGATGCTTTTTGCCTCGATCCTTGGCTTGGTGCTGGCAGTCATCATTAGAAATAACGTTAAAGTTTTGACGCCGCTGGCCAATATTTACATTTCCTTTTTCCGATCGGTTCCTACGCTGGTTACGCTGTTTATTTTTTATTTCGGTATCCCGCAAATTTTTCCCGAAATCAGCATTATTAATGCGGTCACGGCGACCATTATTGCGTTGAGCTTTAAAAATGCCGCGAGTTTGGCCGAGGAATTCAGAGGAGCGATGAACTCGGTCGATCCGGGCCAGATGGAGGCCTGCCTGTCGGTCGGAATGACCCGCTGGCAGGGGCTGCGCAGAGTTGTGCTGCCGCAAACGATCAGAATCGCCGTTCCGGGGATGAGCAACTATTTGATCATGCTGATCAAGGAATCGTCCCTGGCCTTTACGGTAGGCGTCTCCGATATTTTCGCGCAAACGAAAATTATGGCCAGCAATTCCTTCAGATTCCTTGAAAGCTATATCGCTGTCGCGCTTATTTATTGGGGAGTTACGATTTTGCTGACGATGCTGCAGGGCAGACTGGAGAAAGTGCTGGACAGACCTTATCGATAGGAGTTCGGTTATGCTAAAAATTAACGGATTAAGCAAAAGCTTTGGCGAGCTGCCGGTGCTGAAAAATATCGATCTTGAGATCGCTCAAGGAGAAGTCGTGGCCATCATCGGACCTTCGGGCTCGGGCAAATCGACTTTGCTGCGCTGCCTGAATTTGCTGGAAACGCCGGAGAAGGGCGTTATTCAGATCGATCAAATCGCCGTCGATTGCGGGCGCATGAAGAAGTCGGACGCCTCGGCTTTGCGGCAGAAGTCGGCGATGGTTTTTCAGCACTATAATTTGTTCAAAAACAAAACCGCGCTGCAAAATGTGACGGAGTCTCTCCTTATCGTCAAAAAAATGAGCCGGCCGGAGGCCGAAGCGATCGGCAGGCGGCTGCTGGAACGTGTCGGCCTCGGGCACAAAGCCGACAGCTATCCGTCGACGTTGTCCGGCGGCCAGCAGCAGCGCGTCGCGATCGCCAGAGCTTTGGCGGTCAAGCCTTCCGTCATGCTGCTGGACGAGCCGACCTCGGCGCTGGACCCCGAGCTGGTCGGCGAAGTGCTGCAGGCCATCCGGTCAATTGTCGATCACAAGACTACGCTGATCATCGTCACTCATGAAATGGCTTTTGCCAGAGACATCGCGGACAGGATCATTTTCATGTCGGACGGATTGATTGTGGAAGAGGGAGACCCGCAAAGCCTGTTCGGACAGCCGAAGCAGGAACGGACGCGCAAGTTTTTGGCGTCGGTGCAGCGGGGGGAGAAGGATGGAAGGGGATAGAACCGTGCAGCTTGAGCACAATTTCGACGAGCGGATCGACCGCAGGGGCACCGATTCTCAAATGTACGCTCTATACCCGGACGACGTGCTGCCTATGCATTTGGCGGAAACGGATTTTCGAACGGCCAGGCCGATTACAGAAGCGCTTGCGGCGAGGGCTCTGCAAGGCTCGTTCGGCTACGTGGCCGAGAGCGGCAGCTTTCAGGACGCGGTCAAGCATTGGATGGAGAGCCGGTTCTCCTGGCTTATACAGCAGGAATGGGTCGAGTATGCGCCTTCCGTAGGCACATCGCTGCTTTACGCGATTCAAACGTTTACCCATCCAGGCGACAGAGTGGTCATCCAGACGCCTGTCTATCATAATTTTCACAGCTTGATCGACAACAGCGGCAGGGTGAAGGCGGTCAATCAGCTGCAATTGAAGCAGGGCAGGTATGAGATCGACTTCGACGATTTGGAAAAACAGCTCAGCCATCCGCGAGCGAAGCTGATGCTTCTGTGCCATCCCCACAACCCCGTCGGGAGAGTGTGGACCCGGGAGGAACTGGAGCGGATCGCGGACTTGTGCGTCCGGCACCACGTCTTCATCGTCTCGGACGAAGTTCATTCCGATCTCGTATATGCGTCTTACAAGCATATTCCGCTGCCGGCCATTTCCGGGCAAATTGCGGACAACTGCCTCGTATGCATCAATCCGAGCAAAACCTTCAATCTTGCAGGGCTGCGTGCGGCGGCGGTTATTATACCTAACGAGCGGGTGCGTGAAGCGTACCGCATCAGTCTGATCAACAACAAGGCGTTGGATCGGCCCGTTTTTGGCGTGCTGGGGCTTGAGACGGCTTATCGCCAAGGCGGATATTACGTCGACCAATTGGTTCCCTATATTGAAGACAACGTAAAGCTGCTGTCTTCGTACTTGGCGGAACGCATCCCCCAGCTTGAGCTGATCAAGCCGGAAGCTACGTATTTGATGTGGCTGGACGCGAGGAAGTTGAACGTGCCGACGGGGGAGCTGGTTGCCTTTTTCGAACGCGAAGCGAAAGCCGGATTGCGGGACGGAGCCGTATTCGGCGCTGGCGAAGGCTTTTTGCGCATGAACATCGCTTTTCCGAAAGCAGTGCTTGAAGGTGCCCTGGCCAACATCGAACGGGCAGTGGCGCGTATGGCTGCGGCGGGAGGAAGCGCGGAATCATCTGTATGAGCAAGAGCCGGGCGGAGCCGCGCAGTTTGGCGGCTTAAACCCCGCGAAAACCCTCATGACAGCCGCGGGCGCTAGTAGACCCCACTGAATGGAAAAAATCGGGTCTGCGGCGTGTGTTGGGCAGCCGGAGGGGGGCTCATTTTCGGTGTTGTCATGTAGGGTGCGACCAGCTCTTGGGGTCTGGCGGGCGGAGTTGCATTTGTGCATCCCCACTGAATCATGGCTGCAAATATGCCTCTCACGTTGCATAACATCCGCCATATCGCATACACATACCTTCTGCTGAGTTTATCTGGCAGACTCCTGGCCAAGCCAACCCGAAAAGCCTGCAAAAGTGCAGGCTTTTTCTCTGTTTGCGGCTCGTTTAGGCGAAAAGCCTGCGATTGTGCAGGAATTTTCGCCAAAAATGAATCTGAGCCCCTGTTCGCCGCAAAAAGCCTGCACAATTGCAGGAATTTTTCGTGGCCAGCGTATCAACGAGCAAAAACCTGCACTTTTGCAGGCTTTTTGCTCGTTGCTATGCAGATGCGCCGGCCCTAGGGGGGGGGGAGTGCACATTTACAGGCTTTTTGCTCGTTGCTAAGCAGTTGCGCTGGCTCAAGGGGTGGGTGAGTTCACGATCACAGCGTGAAGCACACGGTTTGGTATGCCGACTCCGTCACTTTATCCCAGTGGATCGATATTTCGCGGCGTGCAGGCTACCACAAAATTGCTCTGTGGCGGCTTGGCGATCTCGGGCAGGCAACGCTGCAAGTTTTGAATCGCTGAGCCGATAGGGTATGCTGCCGAAATATTAACCACATTAAAAAAATTCTCGTTCAACGGCACTGTTTTGTGGTACGATTTGAGTAGCATTTTGAATGGAAATTATATAGGAGAGGGCCTTGGAGCGCCGGTATGAACTTTTTAGCCTATCACTTGCAGATCGACAAGCAAAATGTAACAGTGTTGGAACCTCTTCAAACGCCGAGCCAGCTGTGGTTCGGAGAACCGGTCATCGACTCGCGCAGCCTGCTTGCCAATGGCGAAGGGTTCGCTTTTATGAGAGACTTGTTTTTGATTGCAGCTCAAACTAAAGAGCCTCATGTGATGTTCTATGTGCCGGGGCCGCGGTTTAATGAAAGAACGCCTGCAAGGACTGCCGATGAGATTAAAGGCTCGTATCGTGTCGGCGAGTTCGATCTTGAGCTTGTTTTATTCGATTCCCGCCACCTGCGCATCCGGCCAAAAGAAATCAGGAAAGCCATCGATTCCCTCGGATCTGTGGAAAAAGCCGGCATGAGCATACAACCGGAGCCAGCGCAGTTTGACCAGGAGAAGCCCTATAAAACGCTTCATACCGAGACCTATGCGAAAACGATGATCGTTGACGCGGATTGCGAAGCCTTGTTGCACTTGGCTCATTTGTCGGAAAGGTTCGTCAGCATCGAAGATGACGCCGCGCACAATTTGCGCATTCATGCTCATGCCGGCAGCGCCGGTTCGTCGGAATGCGGCGGTTTGAATTTTTTCTATTATTTTCAGCCATAGGAATTACCGTTTGCCTAAAAAGTGCATGTGCCTGGATGAATACCTCGCGCATGCGCTTTTATTTGTTGAAGAGCTGCTGTTGAGCCGCCGGCAGAGAGGTTTCAGGGCGATAGTGCGGGTTTTCTTGTAAAGTATAATTTACATCCGGCGAGTCCGTATCTATAATTAACATGGTTAACTTCATTTATCCAGGTTCCATATTTGTTCCTTTGCGTTTTATCAGCGAGGCTCTGGGGCGCGCAGGTAGAAGCCTGAAAGGCCTGGAAATGGCCTATAATTTGAAGGAATTGTTTTTGCCCGGCCAGGAAATTTCGGACGTCAGTCCGCTTAGGGAGCTGTACCAGCTTGACTTTGTAGCTTTAGAGCGGAATAAGATTGAAAATGTTTGCTCCCTTGCGGGCTTAGGCAACCTGGAAAAGCTTTTAATCAGCGGCAATCATATCAAAGATGTCAGCTGCCTCTACCGATTAACCTCGTTAACGGACCTGCTGGCAGATAGTAATCAAATCGAGGATATTTCGGCTTTGTCCAAATTGCCGATTAAATGGCTCAATATCGCGGACAATCCTGTCACAGATATATCGGCCGCGGCGTCCATGAATTCGCTCCGCAATCTTTATGTAGACGAAGAGAAACTGAGTGGGAAATCCCGTTCGTTGATTCAACTGTTCAAACAGTCGGGGATCTCCGTGAACGAGAAATTTTCCGAGGCAGGCAGTAACCCGGGAATTGCCGTTATGGTCAATGGGGATAGGGTTTTGTTTGAGCGCGCGCCGGTCGTTGAGGATGGAACGACTCTTGTGCAGTTTCGTCCGCTTTTTGAAAAGCTTGGTTTTACCGTGCATTGGAATGAAGAAACGCAAACCGTTCAGGCAGAAAAAGAAAGCATACGAATTTCCTTGCAGGTCAATCATAAGGAAGCTGCTGCAAACGGCAAAACAACAGAGCTTGAGGTTGCCTCGAAACGTATGGACGGCAGCGTTTTTGTGCCTATTCGTTTTGTAGGGGAATCGTCCGGCTATGGGGTTACTTGGGCAAGCAGGACGAACACCATCCATCTTATGCCCGAGAGAAACGTAGTCGGCCGGGATGGAAGCGCTCAAATAACGGTAAGCGGCAAATGGCTCGACCAGAAGGCGCCTTTTGAGGGCGCTCAGGCTTATTTGGCTAACGGCGGCAACCGAATTATGCAGGCGTCCGATTTCCCGGAAACGTCATCCATAAAAACACTTCAACAATATGAGGATGCGATAAAAGATTCTTTATCCTACCTGAATGCGGATTTCAGCACTGATAAAATGTTGAATGCCAACGGAAAAGAGACTGTTCAATTCTCCTATTCCTATGCGACGAGCGAAGGTCTTACATTGAACGTTGTTCAGACTTTGATAAAAGGCCAATACGCCTTCTATCGAATCGTGCTGGTGTCGGGAGACTCTGATCATTCCGAGGCTGAAAAAGAATACCAGCACACTATCCAAACATTCCGGGAGCTAAAGCCGGCGTTCGAGCAGAGACAAGAGAAATTCGGTTCTTTCACTCCGCAAGAACGTTTGCTTGATGCGACTCACTATTATAGGGAAGCTGGATTTTTTCAAAAGGATAAGGATCTTACAGGCCAGCAGTTCGATGATAAATTTCTGAAATTGTATAAAGGTTTTGTCAGCGATGACTGGAATCCGTTTGATTTCAAGGCGTATGATGCCGAATTTGCGGATCTCTACGTTCTTATGCAGGACAAGGATCGCGTATGGCTAGAGGATACGGAGGCAGATGTTGCAAAAGGCAGCGATAGCTACGTGCGGACGCTGCGGCAATGGAGTGAAATCTCCCGCGGCGCCTTTCAGCCCACAAATATCGTGGAGTCTTGGGATTCCGAAGAGGGGCCGCTGACAGTCAGTTTTACGTTGGCCGGAAAGAAGCGGACGATACATCCCTTGTTTCTGAACGATTTTATCGATACGAGTGTGCTTGTCGAAATAAATAACATGATCAGCGATACGGGGTACCAATTTGCTTCGGTTCAAATCGATCAGGGAGTTTTCGTTACCGTGCTAACGGCCGCGGAGAAAAGCAAGCTGGAGAAGCAACGGTTTATAAATTTTGATATTTTAAACTAAAGTAGAGGGAAAGAAAGAGCGCCTTTTGCAAAAAAAAGGCCTCAGGTTGTTGAAAAATCCCCACGCCGGAGCCGATAGCCACAATCCGCCCGGCAGTGCGGCACGAAGAAAACCTGCAAAAATACATGAATTTGCGTCCTTGATACGCTGGACATGAAGAATTCCTGCAATTGTGCAGTTTTTTCGTTATGTACGTGGATTCAGGCTTATTTTCGCTGAAAATTCCGGCACTTTCGCAGGCTTTTCGCCAAAATGAACCTCACCGCAGGAAAGACCTGTACTTTCGCAAGTTTTTTCCTTCCTGGTTTGCCGACCGCCCATTCGTTAAATCGCGTGGGGCGCAGTCCGCCGGGCATATTCCGTCCAATCGTATATTTGCGCGAGCTTATAAGCGAAACAAAAAAATCGTTTAAAGCGATTCATAAAATAGGCAAAATTTTGAATTTGCATAATTATAACGATGTGTGCTATATTATAACTCCTGCCCCAAACGGACAGGCATTGCAAGCACTTATGAAGTTCTACACAAGGTCTGAATATGTTGATTTTCTTCATGGATGGATCGAAAAAGAATTTTTAAAAAAGTACTTGCAAAAGAAATTTAGACATGGTATATTACTACTCGCTGCTCCGGTAACACGGCAGCAAACGAAAGAAATTGTTCTTTGAAAACTGAACAACGAGTGAAGAAGCAAGGTTGAGCAATCAACCCAAACAAGAGATTGCAAAATCTCGTCAGCTTTGAAATTGAGCTATTCAGCTTTCAATAAAGGTAACACCTTTTTGGAGAGTTTGATCCTGGCTCAGGACGAAC
>NZ_JBZYAO010000038.1:3472-83473 GCF_059820445.1 Paenibacillus sp. sgz302190 | reverse complement strand
TGCCGGAAGTAGCAAATGGGAAAATAAGTATCTAATAACTCAAAAAGAAACTTAACCATTTTAATCCAGTCGATGTTAGCTTCTTTGCAAAGCTAGTGGAAAAGCCTGCAATTGTGCAGGAATTTTCGGTCAAAACGAGCCGAGCCTTGCATATGCGCGGAAATTCCTGCAGATTTGCAGGAATTTACTGTTGCAGGCCCTCAGACGCGCAAAAAACTGTACTTTTGCAGGTTTTTGCACGCGTCGAAGGCGCACGCACAGTGCCGAGTCAGATGAGCGTTGGGGGAGAAAGCAGAATCGAGAGACATGGGTCGTTGCCGGATTAAGCCTCCGTCGTGCGTAAAAGTGGCTTGGCAATCCCAAAAGCCTGCAAAAGTGCAGGCTTTGTCGGTGGATTCGGCTCGTTTTGGAGAAAAGCCTGCAATTGTGCAGGAATTTTCGGTCAAAACGGGCCGAGTCTTGCATATGCACGGAAATTCCTGCAGATTTGCAGGAATTTACCGCTGCTGGCGCTCCGACGTGCAAAAACCTGCACTTTTGCAGGTTTTTGCGTGCGCCGCCTAAGGCGCACAGCCCAGTCGGTCGCAAAGCCCGACAGCGCTTTCCGCGCGCCGCTCCCCCTCGACATCCCTTTATCTCGCCGTGAGCTTGACGATATCGTCCATCACTCTTTCGCCGGCTATGACGCCGTTGTACAGCCAGCTGCTGTTGGAATCGACTTCGTAAATATGTCCCGATTGTACGGCGGGGATGTTTTTCCACAGCGGATCTTCCAAATTGCCCGAGAGCCCTTTGTCGCTGTTGACCAGAAAAATGTAGTCTGCGTCCAGTTGGGCGAGTTTCTCCAGCGATATCGCGACCCAGTTCGCTTTGGCATCCGGCAGCACCGCAACGATGTTGGGCGTTTGCAATCCCAATTCTCCGTAAACGACAGCGCCGCTGGCTACTTTACCGTTGACGACATAAAAGTTTTTATTCGTCAGCCACAAAATGGCGACTTTTTTCTCGCCGATGGACTTCTGCAGCTTTTCTTTTGTTTCTTTGAGCTTTTGATCGTACTGCTCAAGTGCGCGGTTGGCTTCGGCCGTTTTGTTCAAAAGCTCGCCCATTTTCAGCAGCGTTTTCCGATAATCGCCGATAAGCTCTGTACCCAGCACATAGGTTGGGGCGATTTTCGAATAATGTTCATAGAGACCGTTCTCGACTGCAGATTCAGGCCCCATGATCAAAAGATCGGGGTTATAGCTGAGCACAGTCTCAGGCGGAAGTGTAGAAGGGATAGCGGGAATTCCGTCCAGCTGCGTTCGCAAATATTCCTGCACGTTTCCTCCTTTTACCGACCATTGCGCCACGGGTTTAATGCCCAGAGTTAGCAAAGGATCTTCCAAATAGGAGGCGATGATGCGCTGCGGATTGGCAGGGATGGCGACTTCATGGTTCATGCTGTCTTTGACCGTTTTGCCGGCTGCCTGGTCTCCCGCTTTTCCGCAGCCTGAAGCGATAAGCGCGACGGCGCAAAATACGATGGCGAAAAAAGAAAGGCGTGACGCTGTTGGTTTCTTTCGATAAAACATGATAACCTCCCGAATAATTTCGTAAATTGGAACCTGAAATTGTAAATGTCCACCCTTTCCATATTATTGATTATGAGAATCATTGTCAACGAATCGACCAATCCGGCGAAGCGTGCGCGGGATAGCGGGAGCTCGAATCGGGCCGATCCGGTGAAGCGTGTACGGGATAGCGGGAGCTCCGTCAACCCGGGTTTTCATAGCAGAATTCCTGCAATGCGTTAGTTGTGGTGCGAATAGTTCAATCATGATAACATGGAATCAAAGAAATGAAAGGGGGCGCAAATCAACCGTGCAATCAGGCAAACGGCCGCTGCTCAAGTCGCTTCGCTTTAAGCTGGTTTTCGGCTTATTTTTGATCGTCGTCCCGCTCATCGTTGTTATGATTTACAACAATTTGTACGCGATTAAAGTCGTACGCAATCAGGTCGCCCAATCGAACAAAAATTTAATCAGCCTGTACATGGGCCAAATCGACCGCAATCTGGATGAGGTGGACAAATATTTGTTCAACGTCGCCGCACAGGAAACCGGCCTGCTCGTCCTGGATGTGCAGAGGACGCAAAATGACGACCGCTATTATTTCACAAAAATTCAATTGAATAACAAACTGTTAAAAGACCTTCCGAACTACAAATCGATGGAAATGTTTTTTGTTTACTCGGAGCCGAATCAGGATTTATTGACCGTCATGAGCGATCAAGTCAACTATGGCAGGCAGGAAGCGATTGAAAGCAGCATCAATCAAATGTTTCAGGATCAGCTCAGCGGCGCCAACCAAATAAACTTGAAAGAATGGTTCATTCACAAGCTTGGAGATCAATATTTTTTGACTCGCGTGATCAAATATGGGAACGTTTATATCGGAGCCTGGGGCGACGCAACCGAATTAATGGTACCGCTTAATTTGGTTGATTTGGGTGTAAACGGCAAATCGATGCTGGTCACGGATACATTCGAAGCGATGGCTAACCAGCCTTTCGTGCAAAAAAACCGGATCGATTTGAACTACGTCGGCAAGGACTACAAGCTGACAGGAGCCAATGGAAAATTTTTGGTAGTCGGGGAAAAGTCGGCGAAAGGGCGGTTCAGCTTGGCGGCCGTCATTCCGGACAGCGTCATTTTGGAAAATCTCCCGTTCCTTCGGAACATCGTCGCTTTCATATTAATCGGTTCGCTTGTTCTGCTGCCGTTTATTCTATATGTTTTGAGAACCATTATTTTAGTTCCGATTAACCGGATCATGATGGCCATGCGAAGAATCGAAGACGGGAATTTGGATGTGCGCATCACTTACCGTCCGTCAGTCATTGAATTCGAGACGATGAACCAGTCGTTTAACCGGATGATATCGCAAATCCAGGAATTGAAAATCAACGTTCTGGAAGAGCAGTTGAACCATCAGAAGGCCGAGCTGAAGCATTTGCAGCTGCAAATCAATCCGCATTTCTTTTTAAATTCGCTGAACATTATTTATAATTTGGCGCAGGTGAAAGATTTCGCCCTGATTCAGGAGATGGCGCTTTGCCTCGTGCAATATTTCCGTTTTATGTTCCGCAGCAACCTGGCGTTCGTGGCGCTGAAGGATGAGATTCAGCATACGCTGAACTATTGTCGCATCCAGGAGATGCGGTTTCCTGCGAATTTAACTCACGATCTGTCCGTGTCGGACGATTTGCTGGACGGGCTTGTTCCTCCGCTTGTGATCCAAACTTTTGTGGAAAATTCGATCAAACATGCCGTCAGCATGGACAGGCAGGTTCATATCGGGATCACGATTGAGGCCAGAGGGGACGAAAAGATCCAAATTTGCATCCGGGATACGGGCAAAGGATTCCCCGAGGAAGTTTTGGCGCAGCTGCAGACGGAGACGGAAAATTGCGATGGGGAAGGTTACCGCATCGGAATCTGGAATGTGCAGCGCAGATTGCGTTTGCTGTACGGGGATGAGGCGCAGATTGCGTTCTCCAACGACGCCGGTCAAGGGGCGGTTATCGAAATTCTCATTCCGTTTTTTAAGAAGGAAGTCAATGAAGGGGGCAGAGCCGATGCTACATTTGCTGGTCGTGGATGATGAAATTCATGCCGTGCGGGGGATCAAGGCAGGGGTAGAGTGGGAGCAGCTCGGATTTTCAAACGTTCATGAAGCGTTCAACATCCGACAGGCGAAAGAAATTTTTGCCGCTCAAAGGATCGATATTTTGATTTGCGATATTGAAATGCCGGAAGGCGACGGGTTTCAGCTGCTGGAATGGGTCAAAGAGCATTTCCCGGAAACCGAGGCGATTTTTTTAACCTGTCACGCTGATTTCGGGTACGCGCAAAAGGCGATTCAACTGGGAAGCCTGGATTACATGCTGAAGCCGGTCCGTTTTCCGGATTTGGAAAAAGCGGTGCGAAAAGCGATCTGCAAATTGGAAAAAGAAAGGGAGCTCATCCGGTTCAACGAGACCTACAGGCATTATTACCAGCTGTGGGAGTCGTATCAGCCCATGTTTATGGAGCGCTTTTGGCAGGAGCTGATCAACCGGTCGATTCCATCGCGCAGAGATCAAATCGGGCAAATTTTGGTGAAGCACAACATTCCCTACAGCGATACGATGCTGTTTTTGCCGATATTGATCAGCGTGCAGCGCTGGCACAAGAAGCTGACTTTGCGGGAAGAAAAAATTATGGAGTACGCCCTGCGCAACTCGCTCGAAGAACTGATCGCGATCAAAAAATCGCAAGGCCAAATCGTCCAGGTCAAAAGCGGGGCATTGCTTGCGATCCTTACGGCAGACGCTGCGGGCGGGATGGATAACGAGAAGCTGCGCAGCGACCTGCAGTCGTATATTGAAGCTTGCAATGCTTACTTTTTTTGCGACATTTGCTGTTATATCGGCAGCTCCGTGCATATCGAGGGGACGCTTGGCGCGTTCGAAGCGCTGGTTGAGATGGAATCCCGTAACGTCACGCTGTCGAACAAAGTTTTTTTCTTGAGCGGGCAAAAACGGAGCTATGACACGATTCCGCTGCCGCAAATGAACGGCTGGGCCGAAATGCTCAAGCAGGGGTGCAAAAAGCAGCTGATCGAAGAGATCGATCAGTATTTGGACGCCATGAAGCGGATGGAAAGTCTAGACGCCAAATTGCTGCGCAGATTTTACGAGGACTTTCTGCAAATGCTTTATCATGTTTTGCACTATAAAGGGCTGCGGGCGCATCAGGTGTTTTCCGAGGCGCTGTTGTCCGTACAAGCTTCCGCCACTACGCGTTCCGTGGCCGATCTGCGGCAGTGGGCCGGATCGCTGATCGAAGAAGCGGCCGGCCATATTCATACCGCCGATGAGGGGCAGTCCGTCGTAGACAAAGTGAAGCAGTATATTACCCGGCACATATACGAAGACATTTCGCGCGAGGATATCGCAGGCCATGTGAATTTGAACCCGGACTATTTGACGAGAATGTTCAAAAAAGAAATCGGTTTGACGATTTCCGAATACGTCCTCCAGGAAAGGGTGGAGATCGCCAAAGAAATGCTGGCCAAAACGGATGTCCCGATTGGCAGCATTGCCGCTTCGGTGGGCTACAGCAACTTTTCCCATTTCTCGAAAATGTTTAAAAAGGCGATGGAAATGAATCCGCAGGATTACCGGAAATTGTTTCAGACTCCCAAGTCGGAAATGTGGTAACGGGAAGTCGGGAAACAGGTAGAAGACCGGACGAAAGCCGTATATGATGGGAATATAACCGAAGAGGAGGAACGATATGGGGACAACCACAACGGCTATTTCAGCATCGGCAGCAGAGGTCGCGGTTACGAAATCGGCAACGAGAAAAAAACTGAAAAAAATATGGAGGTATGCCCCGTTGTTCGTCATGGTGCTGCCTGAATTGATTTATTTGATCATAAACAACTATTTGCCGATGCTCGGCTTGGTGATTGCGTTCAAAGACATCAATTTTACGAAAGGAATATGGGCAAGCGAATGGGTCGGATTTAAAAATTTCGAGTATTTGTTTAAAACTTCCGATGCAATGATCATTACCCGCAATACGCTTCTGTATAATTCGGCTTTTATTGTCATCAACCTGATCATCGCCGTCGGCGTCGCCATTTTGCTCAATGAAGTGCGCAAAAAATGGTTCGCCCGGTTTTATCAAAGCATCATTCTCATTCCGTATTTGATTTCCATGGTTATCGTTGGCTATCTGGTGCTTGCCATGCTGAGTGGTGAAACCGGTTACATTAACAAACACCTGCTGCCTTTGTTTGGCTTGGACGCGATTTCATGGTACAGCGAGCCGAAATATTGGCCGTACATTTTGATCTTTGTGAACATTTGGAAGCACGTAGGTTATTTATGCGTCATTTATTTGGCGGCGATTATCGGAATCGATCCCGAGTATTACGAGGCAGCCACCATCGACGGAGCGAGCAAATGGCAGCAGATCACCAACATTACCATACCTTTAATAACGCCGGTTATCGTGATCATGACGCTGCTGCAAATCGGGCGCATTTTTTACTCGGAATTCGGCTTGTTTTATCAAGTGCCGCTTGATACCGGAGCGCTCTTTCCGACAACGAATGTCATCGATACGTACGTATACCGGGCTTTGCTGAGACTGGGGGATATCGGCATGTCTTCGGCGGCGGGCTTGTACCAATCCGTGGTCGGATTCATACTCGTCCTTATTTCGAACTACGTGGTGAGCAAGCGAAACCGGGATAACGCATTGTTTTAAAAGGGGGGATCGATTTGAAAATCAGACAAGGACTGTACCAATCGTTCATTCATGTGTTTTTCATTGGCATTGTGTGCCTTTGCCTGCTTCCGTTTTTTCTGCTCGTGATTACGTCTTTTACCGATGAAACGACGATTGTGCAAGAGGGGTATTCGTTTTTTCCGAGCAAACTGAGCCTTTCCGCGTATCAATTTTTGTGGAACGACGCTTCGAACATTTTTCGCGCTTACGGCATTACCATATTCGTGACGATTGTCGGCACGTTTGTCGGGCTGTCAATTACAGCTTTGTGCGCCTATCCGCTGTCCAGAAAAGATATGCTGATGCGCAAGCCGCTTTCGTTTATCGTGTTTTTCACCCTGCTGTTTAACGGCGGACTGGTTCCGACTTACCTGGTGTACACCCAATTGTTCGATATGAAAAACACGCTGCTGGCTTTAATCATTCCCGGCCTGCTGTCCAACGGATTTTTCGTTCTTATTATGCGAACTTTTTTTATGAGTTCGATTCCGGCGCCGGTTATTGAATCGGCCTCGATCGACGGAGCCGGGGAATTTAAAATCTTTTTCCAAATCGTGCTTCCGCTTTCTCTCCCGATTTTGGCGACTGTCGGTTTGATGCAAACGATCGGCTACTGGAACGATTGGTTCAACGGTTTAATTTATATTACCGACAGCGATTTGTTCAGCTTGCAAAATCTATTGAACCGGATTTTGCTGAATGCGCAATTTTTATCTAACGGTGCGCTGAGCCAAACGACGGAACTTGCCGAAAGCAGTAAAATTCCGATGGAATCGGTTCGGATGGCTATGGCGGTAATCGGAACTGTTCCGCTGCTGTGCGCGTATCCTTTTTTTCAAAAATATTTCGTAAAAGGTCTCGTCATCGGGGCGGTCAAAGGCTAGGCTATACTCGGCGGCTGCCGGTTGGCATACAGTACAGCTATATATTCAAAAGGGAGGTTATCACATGAACAAGAAGCGGAAGGGCATCCAATCTGCGCTGGCAGGAATGATGACGGTTTCACTGCTGCTGACGGCTTGCGGAGGCGGTGGTGCGGGAAGCTCCACGGCGGCCAAGCCGCAAAGCGAGGCAGGGGGAACCGCGACGGCCAAGTCGGATTTAAAGCCTTATGAGCTGACGATCGCCTACTACAAGGTGGGGAACACGAAAGATTCGCAGGAAGTCCAGGATGCCGTCAACAAGTTGACCAAAGCGAAAATTAACGCCACTGTTAAATTCGTTCCGATCGATCCTGCGGCATATTCCCAGCAAATCAATCTGATGCTTGCCAGCAATGAAAATTTGGATCTGCTGGTCACCTTGACGTCTTTGGGCTACGGCACGCAGGCGGCCAAAGGGCAGCTTGTTCCGCTGGAAGACCTGCTTAAGAAATACGGGCCGGATATCGCCAAGGTCGTCACGCCGGATATTCAAAAAGCGACTACGACAAGCGGCAAGCTGTACGGCGTACCGAGCGTTCGGGACTGGGCCGCAGACTACGGCGTTCTGATGCGCAAAGATATCGTCGATAAATACAAGATCGATCTGAGCAAAATCAAAACCTTCGACGATCTGGATGCCGTTTTCAAAATCATCAAGGATAACGAGCCGAATATGGCGGCTATTATTCCGGAAGGGGCGGGCAATTCGATTGTTGCGGCCATCGCTCCGGGATTCATGGACCCTTTGAACGACGACAACGGCGTTTTGCCCGATCATGACAATAACTTGAAAGTAGTCAACTGGTTCGAATCGAAGCAGTATGCGGATTTGCTGAAAATGGTCAGAAGATGGTATACGGAAGGATACGTTCCGAAAGATATCGCGACGAATAAGCTCCGTCCGGAAGAACTGGTGAAGGCCGGCAAAGCTTTTGCGTTCGTGGCGCATATGAAACCCGGCTATGAAGCCAAGGAAGCGATTTCGACAGGAACGCCGATGGTGGCGGCCCGCATTATCTCGCCGGTTACCTCAACTTCGTCGATCGCCAACGTCATGTTCAGCATCGCCAAAAACTCGAAGGACCCGGAGAGGGCGATGATGTTCCTCAACCTGCTCTACTCTGACAAAGATTTGGTCAATTTGATCGACTATGGCATCGAAGGCAAGCACTATGTCAAAAAAGGTGACCTGATCGGCTTCCCGAACGGCGTAGATGCGCAAAATGCGACCTACAGCCCGAATCACGGCTGGGAATGGGGCAACCAGTTCCTCTCCTACGTGTGGGATAACGATGATCCGAACGTTTGGAAAAAACAGGAGGAATTCAACAAATCGTCCAAAAAATCAAAAGCGCTTGGCTTCAGCTTCACGGTCGACCCGGTTAAGACGGAAGTGGCCGCCGTGCAAAGCGTGAAAGATCAATTTAAAGTAGGGCTGGAAACCGGAACGCTGGACCCGGACAAAAACTTGCCGGAATTCATCAGCAAACTGAAAGCTTCGGGCATCGACAAAATTATCGCCGAGAAGCAAAAACAGCTTGATGAATGGGCGAAAACGAATAAATAATAGATGAAGGGGGCCGACCGCTTGAGCGATTCAAACGGTCGGCCATAACCTATGTATTGAAGGAGAGTGTACGATGAGAAAAATGGGTATAGGCGTGCAATTGTTCACGCTGCGCAACGAAACGGCTGCCGATTTTCCCGGAACGCTGCACCGGGTAGCCGAGGTCGGGTACGAAGGCGTGGAATTCGCCGGATACGGCGGGATTGCCGCCGGGGAGATGAAACAGCTTTTACAGGAAACGGGGCTCAAGGCGATCGGCAGTCATGTCGGTCTGCCAAATTTGCGCAACCAGCTGCAAACTGAAATCGATTATTTGCTTGAAATCGGCGGCAAATATTTGATCTGTCCGAGCATCGATGTAGAGAAACGCCAATCGCCGGACGATTGGAAACGTATGTTCGTTTTCTTCGAAGAAGTCGGAGCCGAAGCAAGCAAGCATGGTCTTACGTTCGCGTATCATAATCACGCGTTTGAATTCGATGTTCAAGTCGACGGCCAATTTGCCTTCGACGCCTTGTACGCGGCGCTCCCCCCGGAATTGCTGCAAATGGAAATGGACGTATGCTGGCTGGCTTTTGCCGGGAAGGACACGCTCGGCTATATGGCGAAATATGCCGGCAGGCTGCCGCTTCTGCACCTCAAGGACTATTCCAGGGATGAAGAAGCGATTGAAGCTATGAATCAAATGTTTGCCAAACAGTTCGGTTCGCACAATTTCAAGTACCAAATGGCGACTCTGGAGCTCGGGCAAGGGGAAGTTCCGCTCGTCGATGTTATTGCTGCAGCACCCGCTGCAGGCGTGGAGTGGCTCATTGTGGAGCAGGATATGTGCCTCCGCAATCCCCCGTTGCAAAGCGTCGCCAACAGCATGAGCTGGCTGAAGCAGCATAATGCAGGCGGCGTAAAAACATTGGCGTGAGCCACCGCTCGGCAGGGTCGGCGGCCGGACTGTGCCGCCGCACGGCAGACTCCTAGCAACCTGAAAAAGCCTGCGAAAGTGCAGGCTTTTTCGCTGAAAGCGGCTTGTTTTTGCGAAAAGCCTGCGATTGTGCAGGAATTTCCCGGTCCAGACGGACTGAGCCCATGTATGCGCGAAAAAAACTGTATTTTTGCAGGAATGTTCCGTTGTCGGCGTATGAGCGGGGAAAAAACTGCATTTTTGCAGGTTTTCACCGCATTTTGCAGATTTCCGCCTCGCGTTTTGCACGCACGCTATTCGCGCGTTGCCAAGCAAGTAGATGCGCCTGCTGGCATTGCGCGCTTTTCAAAAAGAAAGCTGAGTCATTTCGCTGCGGCGGCATGGCTCAGCTTTCTTTTTTTAGGATTGCAGGAGCAGGTCTCTGTCTGCTTTTGGCATTTTTGCGATAACAAGCAGGTAGGATTCCCGGAGCATGGTAACGATGACGTCATCCGGCACCTCGCCGTTCAGCATGACGGTGTTCCAGTGCCGCTTGTTCATATGATAACCGGGCAGCACGGCGCCGGGGTAGGTTTCGCGCTGCAGCCACGCTTCATCCGGGGACGTCTTTAGATTGACTCTTTCCTCGCCGTTCCGATCGGTAAACAGGGCAAACATTTTTTCCCGCACGTAAAGCACCGGCATGTCCGGATCGAACGGATACCGCAGACTGGCGCTCTTGTAGCTTAAACCGAGTTCGATTAATTGTTGTTGGTTCATGTTTCATTCCGCCTTTGCTCTAAATCTTCCTGTCTGAAGCGATATACTACAAACGAGCCGCTTCGGAATCCTTCAACATATACTGGGAAGGGGTCATGCCTTCATGCTTCTTGAAACTTTTGCTGAAATAAAAAATATCGTTAAAGCCTACCTTATCCGCCGCCTCCGTAACGCAGTAGCCGTCTCTTAACAATTCCTTTGCTTTTCGCAGGCGAATGTCCAAAAGATAGTTGATGGGAGACGTCCCGGTCACTTCCTTGAAAATGCTGCCAAAGTAGGAGGAACTGATGCCTGCGCTTTCCGCTATTTGGTGCAAGGTGATCCGGGACGGGTAAAACTCTGTCATAAAATTAATCGCCTTCTCGACTTTTCGCACCTTATCATAATTGAAATTAGACCCGCTTTTCCACTGCAGCAAGAGGGAGAGCATTTCCAAAAAAATAGCTCTTCCACGGAGCTCCTTATTGTGATTGCCGGACAGCCACGTGCCCGTGAAAGTGGAAAACAGATCCATGAGCCGGGAAAAAAGAAACTCGTCATTGATTTTTTCGACGGGAGCAAAGGGGAGCTCGATGTTCAGAAATTCCCAATCGTTGTTGTTCAGTACCGGACACGTATACAGAAAATCAACCGTAAAGCAGTGCATCAAACGGTCGGGAAACGTATGGCCCGAACGGTGGTCAAGAGGCTTGTAGTAAACCAAATCGCCCTTGGAGACCCGGTGCACTTGTCCGTTGCATGTAAGCTCGGCTTCGCCTTCATACACAAGGATCAGATTATGCTTATCGTAAATCGTGCTTCCTTGAAACTTCCAATTCGCCGTACATCTGCGGTCAGCCACATAAGTAAATTGCGGAAACATGTTTGCGGGCAGGGATATGTCCATACGCAAGACCTCATAATGACAGTGATATAGTACAAATCCAATTATATCGTATATTCCGTTACTGTTCAAAGCCATATACAATGAAAACATGCATTTTGAAAGCGCTATCTTCGCTGCTTGGCAAATCGATGACTAGGGGAGAGATCATATGCAGCAAAATGAGGCCATTTCGATATCTTACACGGAACGGAGGAAAAGGAACATGTGGGCGTGGTTGGATGAGCGAATACGTTTTATTTTATTGCTCCCGGCGTTCGTTATCATGGTCATTGTGTTTTTTTATCCTGTGATGTATACATTTTTTCTGAGTGTGCATGATTGGACGTTTTTCACGTTGAACGATCCGCCTTTTGTCGGGATGAAGCACATTTTGCATGTTTTGCAGGATCAAGGATTTTATATGTCCATGCTCCGCACCGCGTTGTATGTCGGCGCAGGCGTAGGCTTGCAATTCCTGCTCGGCTTTACGTTAGCGCTGGCGGTGAACCGCATGACTGCAGGGCACGGGGTAGTAACGGCTTTGCTTGTGCTGCCGATGATGGTGACGCCGGTTGTCGTCGGCCTGATTTGGAAATTCATTCTGGATTATAATTTCGGTATTTTCAATTATTTTCTGACGATGCTCGGTTTTGCGAAGGTTGCGATGCTGAGCGACAATGCGCTTGCCATGCCGTCAGTGATCATGGTCGATACCTGGCAATGGACTTCATTTATGTTTATTACTTTGCTTGCAGGCTTGAAATCGCTTCCAAACGAGCCCTTCGAAGCGGCGAAAATGGATGGGGCGACGACATGGCAGACGCTGCGTCACGTGACTATGCCGCTTATGAAACGAATCGTTATTGTTTCACTTGTCCTTAGAACCGCCGGCTCAATCAAAGTGTTTGACCAGATTTTCGTTTTAACCGGAGGAGGCCCGGGGACGGCGACCGAAACGACTTCGATTCTTTTGCACAGAAAAGCGTTTGTGGATTTTGATTTTGGTTATGCAGCGGCATTTGCGATCGTTCTTACCGTCTTTGTCGGAATCATCTGCTGGTTCGCCATCCGATCGCTGTATTCGGAAGAATAGGAGGGGGAAGTCCGTGATTCGCAGCAAACCCATTTTGGCATACGGATACGTAACCGTGGCATTAATGATGTTCATATTCCCGATTTTTTGGGTGATGTTTACTTCGATCAAAACACCGGCGCAAGCGTTTCAAATTCCTCCCGTCTGGATATTTAAACCGACTTTCGAAAGTTACGCTATCGTCTTTAGCAGGCAGCCATTTTTCTATTACTTTTTGAATTCGCTGATCGTGACTGTATTATCGACGGCTTTTTCGCTGCTGACGGGAACGCTGGCCGGATACAGTTTAGCCAGATTTCGGATCAGAGGGCAAAAGTGGATCAGCTTTACCGTATTTTTTACCAAGATGTTTCCGCCGATCGTGCTTGTAGTGCCGTTCTTCATTTTATTCCGCAAGCTCGGGGGAACCGATAATTTGTTTGCGCTTACTTTAACATATACATCCTTTAACTTGCCGTTTGTCATTTGGCTGATGTGGGGGTTCTTGAAAGAGCTTCCCGAGAGCCTGGAAGAAGCCGCATCGATTGACGGGGCGTCGCGTTTCGGGGCGATGTGGCGCATTATGCTGCCCTTGGCTAAGCCGGGATTCGCGGTGGCGGCGATTTTTTGCGCGATGAACTCGTGGAACGAATTTTTATTTGCATTAAATTTAACGGGCACGCATTCCAAGACACTGCCTGTTATGGCGGCCAATTTCGTCACGCAGGAAGCGATTTTATGGGGGCCCGTTACCGCGACCGGTACGATGCTGATGATTCCGATGTTTATTTTCACGCTCCTGATCCAAAAGCATCTGGTTAAAGGGCTTACGATGGGCGCTGTGAAATAACCATATATGTTCAAATACAAGGGGGACTTTAGGTATGTGGAAAAAACAAATGTCTGCTGTCGCACTGCTTGCGCTTGTCGCCACCGGGTGCGCTTCGGCGCCTAATCAACCGTCCGGTACGAATCCGGGCGGGCCGGCGGGCGCAGGCGCGTCGAAAGGGAAAACCGTTAATGTGGTGGCGCAATCGGGAATTTTGTACAACGCCTTGAGCAGCCTTGCACCCGATTTTGAAAAAGAAACGGGTCTTAAAGTAAACGTCCAGGAAGTGGGGCGGGATGCTTATTTGCAAAAGGTAACGACCCAGCTTCTTGCCGGAGAAGACGGACTCGATGTCGCCCTGGTGCTCAACAATTATGTCGGCCAATTTGCGGCCGGAGGTCAATTCGAAGATTTGACCCCTTATTTTGCCAAGGAAGGAACGAGTCTTGACCGGTTTTTGCCTGCTTCGGCCGAATCCGTCAAATTCAACGGGAAACCTTATGCGATGCCGCTTGAGTTAAGCACCATGTTTTTGATTTATCGCAAAGACTTGATTCCGACGCCTCCGAAAACGTGGGATGAATATGAAAAAATCGCCAAGACGTTTACAAAGAGCCTGAATCCTCAGTCTCCCACAGAATTTGGAACTACCTTCCAGGGGAAACGGGGATATACGCAGCCCAAGGAGTGGTACCAATATCTATGGTCGATGGGCGGCGATTTGTTCGATAAAGAAATGAAGCCGACGTTCAACAGTGAAGCCGGCGTTAAAGCGCTGACTTTCGTAACGGACAATTACCGCAAAACAAAAATAGTTCCGCCGGATGCGACAACGTACGAGTTCCCGGAAGTGCTGTCTGCGTTTCAAAATGAAAAGGTGGCGATGGCCATTGAATGGAATGCGGCCTACTCCCAATTGAAGGACGAGAAGAAATCGCCCAAGGTGTTTGACAAGTTTGCCATTGCGGACGTGCCCGGCGGCGTTTCGTTCATCCACGCTTGGTCGATTGCCGTGAACTCCGCCTCGAAAAATAAGGAAAGCGCATACAAATTCATCTCTTGGGTGACCAATCAAGGGGCCAAGAAGTATGCGTTGGCAGGAGGCGTTCCGCCTGTGAAGTCCGTTCTTCAGGACCCGGAACTGATCAAGGCGCGTCCCGAGTTCCCGGCTATCGAAGCGGCGATCAATCACGCCAAATTGGAACCTAATTTGCCGGAATGGCCGCGAATTCAAGAGTATATCACGGAAGGCATCACGAAGGCGCTGGCCGGAGAAAAGACGCCGCAAGCCGCGCTTGACGAGATCAACAAAAATATTTACGACTTTTTGAGTTCAAGAGGATATTACAAAAAGTAAACGGCGCAATGACAGGCATGTCCAAAAAAGAGATGACAAGGAGAGCAAACATATGGCCAGAGTACCTTTTGAAAAGATGAAATCGGAGATTGTGCGCGTGCTCCTGAAGCGGGGGTTTACGGCAAAACGGGCTGAGGAATGCGCTGTATTGTTTGCCGAAGCCAGTCTGGAGGGCGTTTATTCGCATGGATTGAACCGGGTTCCGCGGTTTGTGGATTATATCGAGAAAGGCTACGTAGATATTCATGCCGTACCTACCCAAATTGACAGCATGGGCATGCTGGAGCGATATGACGGGAATTTGGGGGCGGGGAATCTGAACGCCAAATTTTGTATGGGACGCGCGATCGAATTGGCGCGCAAAGGCGGAATCGGCATGGTGACCCTTCGCAATACGAACCATTGGATGCGCGGCGGGAGCTACGGCTGGCAGGCAGCTAACGCAGGATGCATCGGCATTTGCTGGACGAATACGGAATCGTGCATGCCGCCCTGGGGGGCCAAAGAGACGAAGATCGGGAACAACCCTTTTATTTTGGCGGTTCCGAGAAAATCGGGAAATATCGTGCTGGATATGGCCATGTCCCAGTTTTCATACGGGAAGCTTGAAGTGACGAGGCTGAAAAATGAGCTTCTGCCGGTCGACGGCGGCTTTGACGACGATGGGAAATTGACGAGAGATCCTGCGGCGATCGAAAAGTCGATGCGCATTTTACCGACAGGGTACTGGAAAGGTTCGGGATTGTCCATTTTGCTGGACTTGATCGCAGCTTTGTTATCCGGCGGGTTATCGACGCGCCAGATGGATGAGAGGAAGCCTGCGCCGGGAATATCCGGGTATGGCGGCTCCCAGGTATTCGTCGCAGTGGACACAGCCGTTGTATCGGGCGAGCTGTTTGCGGAAGAGCTGGTCAATGCTGCGGTCGATTATTTGCATCAGGCGGAGCCGGCGGAAACGGGAGGCAAGGTTGCCTTTCCCGGGGAGCGGACCAAGGATACCAGAGCAGCCAATCTTGCCCAAGGGATACCTGTCGACGAAACCATTTGGCAAAAAGTGCTGGATTTATAATTATCGGGAGACGAAAGGGAGCGCTATGATCATCGGAGACGTGCGGAATTGGGAGAAGGAACGGAAATGGTTTTCTCCGGGTTTGCAGAAAGCGATTGCGTATATTCAACATACGGATCTGCTTCATTTGCAGCCGGGCAAGTACGAGATTGAGGGCAGCGATATATTTGCGGTCGTGCAGGAAATGGAGACGGTCGTGAAGCCGGAGCGAAAAGCGGAATGCCATTCCGCGTATATCGATGTGCAGTACCTCATAAGCGGAGATGAGGAAATCATCGGCGTCGGAAGAGCTTCGGTGCTGAACGAGACGGTCGCGGATAAGCTGGATACCGACGATTACGCGCTTTACGATGAAGTTCAGGGAGAATTCGAGATCGTCCTGAAGCCGGGCATGTTTGCCGTATTTTTCCCTTCCGATGTGCACAGGCCGGGCTGCAGCAAAACAGGGGGAACGCGGATTAAAAAAGTAGTGGTCAAGGTAAAAACGAACCTCGCATACAAGGAGTGCGTTCTATGAAAGCGATACAAGTAGTAAAGCCGGGGGACCTTCGGGTGATCGAGATCGATAAGCCGGAAATCCGGCACGCCGACGAAGTTTTATTGCGGGTCAAAGCCGCCGGCATTTGCGGCTCCGATATGCACATTTATCACGGAACCTCGCCTGTCGCTGCGTATCCGCGCATTATCGGGCACGAGGTCGTCGGCGAAATCGTAGTGGTCGGAACGGGAGTGGAACGCATTCGCGTCGGCGACAAAGTTGTTCTAGAGCCGATTCAGTCATGCGGCGGCTGCTACGCATGCCATTCGGGACGGCCCAATGTGTGCGAACGTTTGCAGGTTTACGGCGTTCATTTGGACGGCGGTTATCAGGAGTATTTGGTTGTGCCGGAAAAGAACGTTCACAAGATTGCCGATCATCTGGATTGGGATACGGGAGTTCTGATCGAACCGTTTACGATCGGGGCGCAGGCGGTATGGCGCGGAGACGTGCGCGAAGGCGATCTCGTATTTATTATGGGCGCGGGGCCTATCGGCTTATGCGCTTTGCAGATGGCAAAGCTTCGGGGAGCGGTTTGCATCGTTTCGGATTTAAGCGAATCCAAGCTGGCTTATGCCGCCGAATTGGGCGCAGATCATATCATTCAAGCGAAAAAAGACGATGTCCGCGAAACGATTATGCGGATTTCCGGCGGATCGGGTCCGAATGTGACGATCGATGCCGTATGTACGGTTCGGACGTTTGAAGAGGCAGTGGCGTACACTTCGGTTGCAGGCCGCGTAGTCGTGCTAGGTTTCGGCGATTCGCCGTCACAAATCCCGCAGCTCCCGATTACAAAGAAAGAGTTGACTATCGTCGGTTCCAGGCTGCAAACGAATCAATTCGCTCAAGTTATCGGGCATTTTAACGATGGGACGATTCGGCCGCGTTCTTTTATCACGCATCGTTTTCCGATGGAAGAAATAGGCCAGGCAATCGAACTTATTGAGAAGCAGCCGAACGAAGTGAGAAAAGTTATCCTTGAGTTTTAAATGCATACCGCACATTCAGGGGCAAGGGGACACTCAAAGTGTTGACATTTTAGAAAAGTCGTGTTAATTTGTAAATACAATTATTCCCATTCATATACTAAGAATAAAGCTGACTGGAAACCCGGAGGCATGGATCACGTATCCATGCCTTTTTGCGTTTTTTGCCGGACCGGTCGGCGAATGGGTCTAATCAGCGAACTGCGGAGGGATGAGGATGATCCAAACGAGCATTCAGTTTAATCAGTCTCAAATTAACGTCAATTTGATCGGTACGGACCAAAAGCTGCTGCCTTCCCTGATCCATGCGTTGAACACGAACAAGCTGACGCTGGCCAGCAGCGGCAAACCGCCTGTCCGGATCGATCTGTTCAGCTCTGAAGCTTTTCTTTATTCGGAAGAAGGCAACACATACAGAATTCCTATATTTTAAAACCGACTTTTTTCATGTGAGGAGCGGGTTCGTCATGCCTAATCGAGGATCGACGCCATCGCTGGATCAGGAGCAAGCATTCCCGGGAAAAACGTACGCTGAAGCGGTTTTGGCTCCCGCTTACGACCATGCCAAGACAGAATTGCTCGGTCCCATGATGCAAATTCATAAAGCCCATCTCGTTATGCTGCGGGAGGAGCATATTTTGGAGGAAACGGAAGCCCGGCAAATCGCGATTTCCTTGCAAGCCGTCGACTTGGAGCGTTTGCGCGAATCTACGTACACCGGGCAGTTTGAGGATCTGTTTTTTGCAGTCGAACATGAGCTGCTGAACGGGGCCGGGGAAGCGGCGGGCAATTTGCACCTGGGGCGCAGCCGCAACGATATGGGAATCGCGATTTACCGCATCGCATTGCGCGAAAAGCTGCTGGACACGTTGACATCCGCCGTATTTCTCGGCGAACATTTGCTGAAGTTCGCGGCCTCTCACGCCGATACGGTCATGATCGGCTACACGCACACGCAGCAGGCACAGCCGACTACGCTGGGGCATTATGCGGCGGCGGTGTCCGACTCGCTTGGCCGGGACATCCACAGGCTGCAGGCCGCATACGCGAACTGCAACCGCAGCAGCATGGGGGCCGCGGCCCTGACCACATCGGGCTTCCCGGTGAACAGGGAGCGCATCGCCGAGCTGCTCGCCTTTGACGGGCTGATCGAGAATGCTTACGATGCGGTCAGCGGGGCCGACTATATCGGCGAAATTGCCGCCGGCGTGCAGCTGGCCGCCCTGAATCTCGGCCGATTCGTCCAGGAATTGCTGCTGTGGAGCACGCAGGAATTCGCCGTTTTGAAAGTCGCGGCCCCTTATGTGCAGGTCAGCTCGATCATGCCGCAGAAACGGAATCCCGTTTCCATCGAGCATATGCGCTCGCTCCTTTCCAGCGCTGCGGGGCTGGCGCAAACGGTGCTGTCCATGCTGCACAATACCCCGTTCGGCGATATTGTCGATACGGAGGACGATATGCAGCCTTATGCATGGAAAAGCCTAGCCGTGCTTTCCTCGGTATACCGCCTGCTGGCGAACGTCATCGCCACGCTTGAGATTAACGGGGAGGCGCTGCTGGCGAGAGCGGAGGACAGCTTCTCCACTGTTACCGAGCTGGCGGATACGCTGGTGCGGGAGGAGAAGCTTTCGTTCCGAACGTCGCATGCGATTGTCAGCCATGCCGTGAGCAAGGCGCTCAAACGCGGGACTTCGAAGCGCAGCCTCTCCCTGAAGCTGCTCCATGAGGCGGCGGAGGAAACGATCGGCAGGAAACTGACCCTGACGGAAAGCAGTCTGTCCCTTGCGCTCGACCCCAGGCATTTCGTTGCCGTGAGGAGGGTCGTCGGGGGACCGAACCCGCAGGAGGTGCGGCGGGCTTTGGACGGTCACGCCCGCAGACTGGAGTCGCAGACGAAGTGGCTCCATACGAGGCGGGCGGCGATTCGCGAAAGCCGGGAAAAGGTGGATCGCGCGATCGATCAACTGGTCAATCAAAATTAAAGGAGGAGCAGCATGGCCCTGTTTAAAAATAGCTTTCGCGTATTCGATATTCATGCGCATTTGCCTTATCCGCTTCCGATCGGCACGAAGAGTGAGGTGTTCGACCGGGAAAGAACCCGGCGGTCCGAACGGATGAGGCTGTCCTGGGATTTTCCGGCCGCTTCGGCCGCTCCGGCCGACGAAGTGCAGGATCAGCGGCCGCTGATCGACCGCTGGATCGAGGAGCTTGATAAGTACTCGATCGGCGGCATCAACTTTTTGACGGCCTGGGGCAACGATGATTTGGCCCGGCAAATCCGCAAATACCCGGACCGGTTTACGGGATTTGCCCATCATTCGATCGAGGAGCCGAACGCCGCTGAAGAGCTGAAACGGGCCGTCGATACGCTCGGATTGAAAGGCTACAAGCTCTTCGGTCCGCTCGTCGAGCTCCCGTTCCACGATCCGAAGCTCACGCCCGTGTGGCGCTTCCTGGCGGAGCGCAAGCTCCCGGTGCTGATCCATTTCGGCATATTGGGCCATACAGGGGGCATCGTTCAGCATTTGAACATTAACCCGCTGTCGATTTTCAACGTTGCCCGGGAATACCCGGACATTCCTTTCATCATCCCGCATTTCGGGGCCGGATATTTTCAAGAGCTGCTGCACTTATGCTGGAGCTGCCCGAACGTCTACATCGATACGTCTGGCTCGAATCAATGGATCCGCTGGAGCCCGTATGAGCTGACGCTGGAGACGCTGTTCCGCAAAACGTACGAGCTGATCGGGCCGGAACGCATCATTTTCGGCACCGACTCCAGCACGTTTCCGCGAGGATTCGTGTACCGGTATTTGCAGGATCAAGTGCGCGTATGCCGGGATTTGCGCTTTGCGGAAGCGGATATCGAACTTATTTTCGGAGATAATGCGCGAAAGCTGCTGCAGATCGGGTCTTACGCGCTTTCAGGCGGAAGGGAGCGGGTATAAATGGCGTTTGCGGCGCGCATGGCAACAAATTGGATCGCAACTTCGCTGGGAGCCGCTTTGCTGCTTTCCGGCTGTTCGGCCGGGGGCAGCCAACCGGCTTCGAATGCGGCGGCTAACGGCACGGCCGCTCCCCATACGGCTGTAAGCGGCGGCGAGGAGAAGGTGACGCTCGAATACTGGCAGTACCAGTATCCGGCCAAAGTGGAGCTGGTCAATCAGCTGATCGAAGATTTTCAAAAGAAGTACCCTCATATTACAGTGAAGCAAACGAACTTTCCTTACGACCAGTACAATGAAAAAGTCGCCACACTCGTGCCGGCAGGCAAAGGGCCGGATATCATTAACCTGTACTACGGCTGGCTGCCCAAATACGTAGCTTCCGGCTACTTGCAGCCGCTGCCTGCCAGCGCTTTTCCCGAGGACAAAATCAAGTCGGAGTTTTTCCCGTTCGTCGAAACGGCCAAGCTGAACGGAAACTATTATGCCATTCCGACCGCGGTACGGACACTGGCGCTCTTTTATAACAAAGATTTGTTCGTCAAAGCGGGTCTCGACCCGGCGAGGCCCCCTGCAACGTGGGATGAGCTTGTCTCCTACGGCAAAAAGCTGACGGAAAAAGACAGCAAGGGCCAGTTCGTCGTCGAAGGCATCGCCTGGCAGCCGGGGGCGCAGCTGCACCATTGGTTCCGCGATGCGCTCGTCTATCAGGCCGGGGGCAAAGATATCAGCGACGACCGGCGGCGCATTTTATGGAACGAATCGCCTGCAGGGCTGGAGGCTTTCAAATATTTGATTGACTTGTCGCTTATGCATCAGCTCGGCACGAAAGATTTTTACAACGACGACATCACGGCGTTCAAAGGCGGGCATGCGGCGATGAACATCGACGGCTCTTTCCAGCTCGGCGGTTTGAAGAAGGATGCGCCGAACCTGAATTACGCGATTGCGCCGCTGCCGTCCTACAAGGAGAAAGCGACGCAGGTTTCGTTCTGGGCCAATGCGATTACCAAAAACGTGCAGGGGAAAAAGCTGGAGGCGGCCGCAGCCTTTTTGCAGTATATAACGAGCAAAGAAGTTCAGGAGCAATGGGCGGAAAAAGTCGGGGAGCTGCCGGCCAAAAAAGACGTGGCTTTGCAGGACAAATATACGAAGGATGAGAAGCTGGGCCCGTTTATTCGGCAGCTATCGTATGCGCACGCGCATTTTTTTGTCGATGAGAAGCTGGAGCGGGATTATTTCACCCAGGCTGTCGACGAAGTCGTGCTGAACAAAGTTCCTTATGAGCAGGCGTTCGCCGATTTGATCAAGAAGACGCAAAAGCTGTATGACGATTATTGGGCGAAGCAGGACAAAAAGTAATGGTCAGGCAAAAATACATATTCGTTTACAGTTGCTTGCTGCTCCCGCTGCTTTTTTTCCTTGGCATTCGGATCGTGCCGATTTTGTATTCGTTTAACATCAGCCTGCGGGAATGGGATATGCTTTCGGAGACGAAGCCATTTGTTGGCTTGCACAATTTTATCCGTCTGTTCCAGGACGAAGTGTTTATCGCTGCCATTCGAAATACGCTCGTTTATGTGCTCGCCGGCGTGCCGCTGCAGCTGCTCGCGGGGCTGGTCATCGCTTTGCTGCTGCAGCGCATGAACCGGTGGAAAGGATTTTTTCGAACGCTCTATTTTATTCCTTATATTACAAGCGTGGTGGCGGTTAGCTGGGTGTTCCGCTGGATATTGATGAAGAACGGCATCGTTAACGCTGTTCTTTTGCAGCTTGGCATCGAGCCGCAGCTTTTTCTCGGCTCCCCGACCCAGAGCATTTATGTCATTATCTGCGTGATGATTTGGCAGAGCGCCGGATTTCAAATGCTCATCTTTTTGACCGGGTTGGAGGCGATCCCGAAGTTTTATGAGGAAGCCGCCGCCATTGACGGCGCGAACGCCTGGCAAAAGCTGTGGCACGTCACGCTGCCGCTGCTGAATCCCGTCATTCTTTTCTCGGTCGTCATTGCCAGCATCAGCTTCTTGCAATCGTTCACGCAGGTGCTGAATATGACAAATGGAGGCCCGCTGAATTCCACCGTTTCTTTAGTGCTGTATATTTACAATTTGGCTTTCAAGCATTTTGACATGGGAGAGGCCGCCGCCGCGACGATCGTTTTGTTTGCGATGATTCTATCGCTATCTCTCGTTCAGATGAAAGTTTTGAGAAGGGGGGAGTAATTCTGGGCAGAGCGATTCGGCCGATCCTACTCGGGCTCGGAAGCATATGGATGGTATTTCCGTTTGTGTGGATGATAGCGACATCGTTGAAGGTTCCCGCCGATGCGTATACGCTCCATATTTTTCCGAAGCAAGCGACATTCGCCAATTATGCCGAAGTATTCGTCAGAACCCCATTTTCCCAGTGGGTGACGAACAGTTTTATCGTAGCGGTTGCGACAACGCTCAGCGTCTGCTTTTTTGATACGGTAATCGGGTATGTGTTGGCCAAATTTTCGTTTCGCGGCAAAAACGTCATATTTATCGCGATTCTCAGCACGCTAATGGTGCCTACTGAAATGCTGATCATCCCCTGGTACTTGCTGACCGTGAAGCTCGGCTGGGTGGATTCGTATGCCGGCATTTTGTTCCCGGGCCTCATATCGGCTTTCGGCATTTTTCTGATGAAGCAGTTCATGGAATCGCTGCCGGAAGATTTGCTCGATGCCGCGAGAATGGACGGAATGAACGAATGGAACATCCTGCTTCGCATCGCGGTTCCGCTTGTCCGGCCGGCTGTTGCCACATTGTGCATTTTAACGTTTCTCGGGAGCTGGAACGCGTTTATATGGCCGCTGATCGTGACCCAAACGCCGGAAAGACTGACGATTCCCGTCGGCATCTCGTTTTTTTCAAGCGAGCTCAAGGACAGCAGCAGTTGGGTGCTGATCATGACGGGGGCTTCCGTATCGGTCATCCCGCTTATTGTTTTGTTTTTCTTTTTTCAAAAGCAAATTATTCGCGGAATTGCCCTCACAGGGTTCAAGTGACGGTAAAACCGGAATTTTCGCAAAAGCTTGTCCGGGGAGCGGAATGCTGTCGGATCAGGCTTTTTTTGCGTTGTTCGGCTGGGCTTGGGCGGATTTAATAATAATTTAATAATTGTTTCACAATTGTTTTATTTATAATGATTATGATTTGTTTTGTAAAGGAGCTGTACAGAAGTTAAGGAGGAAGGTCCTGTGGGGAAAAGAAATCCGCGAATCATGATACTGACTGCCAGCTACGGGGACGGCCATTTACAGGCGGCTCGCGCGCTGAAGCAAAGCTTGTTGCAGCAAGGGGCCGCAGACGTACAGGTCATCGATTTAATGAAAGCTGCGCATCCGCTGCTGAATACGATCTCGACCAGCCTCTACATAGCCAGTATGCAAACGTCCCAATACGGGGCGGATTACTACGGCTGGGGCTACTATAAAACGCGCGATACGGATTCCAACCATCCATGGGCCCGATACTTGAACCGATTGGGGAAAAAGAAATTAAGCGAGCTGATCCGAATCCATCGTCCCGATGCGATCATCAATGCGTTTCCTTACGGCGCCGCTTCGGAAATCGGCCGCGATTGGGGCATCCCCGTGTTTACGGTGCTTACCGACTATGCCTTGCATTCGCGCTGGATGCATCCCAATACGGATAAATACTATGTGGCTGCGGAAGAGCTTAGAACCGAGCTAGCCGCCAAAGGCGTCCCGCGCGGGCGGGTTGAAGTAAGCGGCATACCGGTCAGATCGGCATTTTACGGTGCGGCGGATACGAATAACGGCTTTCGCGAACTGCTGGACCCTTCCAAAGAAACGGTGCTGATTGCAGCGGGCGCTTACGGCGTGCTCGATCAAATCGAAGAGATGGCGGATTCGCTGTTGAAAAAGGCGGCTTGCACGCTGGCGATCGTCTGTGGTCGAAACCGGAAACTTGAATATAAATTAAAGGAGATGTTTGCGGGGAATCCGAACGTCCGCGTTTTCGGATTTGTCGACAACGTCCATGAGCTTATGGCGCTTGCTTCCTGTATCATTACGAAAGCGGGAGGGCTTACGCTGTCCGAAGCTTTGACGCTTGGGCTTCCCGTGTTTGTCTATAAACCGTTCGACGGGCAGGAGAAGGAAAATGCATTGTTTTTTATGAACAAAGGCATCGGGCAAATTTCGAACAGTCTTCCGGAGCTCGAAGAGCAGATCGTCCGATACTTATCGGACCGTTCGGGGGCAGCGCATATGAGGAAACAAATGACGGCTCTGCGCAAGGGAAGAGCGGCCGATACGATCGCCGGCGATGTGTTCCGTGCCATTGAGCGTTCGGCAAAACGCCCGCGCGTGCCTGAGGCAAGAAGGAGAGGATTCGTATGGCCGAGCATCGATTCGTTCAAACTGAGATGGAGCAATTTTTGGAGTATGTCCATCAAATTGAGGCAAAAATAACGGAATTGATTTTGAAAACAACGTTGACGGAGCAAGAAAAACAATACATTTTGGACCATATTTTGATTGTACCGGGCAAATCCGACGGGAATTGGACGGGGCGAAATGAGCGTTGAAGCGGATGCGGCAAAAGTCAAGCGGTTCAACCGGTCCGTCAGCATTACGGGACTGGTTCTCATCGCCGTCGTCGCCCTCGGGTATGGATATGTACTGCATACGGGAGATGCTCAAAGCTGGCTGAAATCGATTCAAAACCTGGGCGGCTCCGGCGTCCTTATCGGCATTGCGGTCCAGACGCTGGTCAACATGTTCCCGCTTCCGGGCGAATTCACTTCCCTTGTCCTGATGGAAATTTACGGCCCCGTATGGGGAGGGATTTATTCATGGATAGGGGGAGTGACAGGCGCCGTCGGCGGATTTTATCTCGCGAAGTGGGTAGCCAGGCCATTCTTCAGCCAACTGGCGTCCCCCATTCTCCATAAAGTAGATGAACTGGTCGCCAAGCGGGAAGTGGCTGGGCTGCTCGCGCTTCGTTTTGCCCCGTTTGTTCCTTACCATCTGGCGAATTACGCCGCAGGGCTGCTGAAAGTGAAGCTGTGGAGCTTCGTGTGGACGGCTGGCGTCGGAATTCTGCCATATACGGTCGCCATGAGCGGAATTTACGCCGGGGTCAGGAAGGGCTCGATGGGATGGGGCATTGCGGGCGGAACGATTTTTGTTCTGCTTGCGGGAATCGGCTGGTATGCGAGGCGGAGAAAACAGCGTCAAACTATTTGCCAAAAGGAAATGGATTTGCGATAATGCGCATAGGACATGATTGTAGATGGGATGTGCATAATGTTGGAAAATAATATCGTAGCTTTCATAGGTTCCTATGCAGATTCAAGTACACCAGGGGTATATGCATGCAAGTACGATGCGGAAACCGGAAGCCTTGAGCTGATCGGCCAAACGGCAGGGCTGCAAAATCCGACTTTCCTCGACATCGATGCGGCTAATAAGAGATTATACGCCATTTCCGAGGGCGTCGGTGCGGACAATCAGCGCTGCGGTGCCGCGGCTGCATTTGCTTTTGATCCCGCAACCGGAACGCTGACGCTGCTGAATGAAGAGATCACAGTGCCGGCAACGACTTGTCATATTATTTTGGATCATACCGGAAAGTGCTTGATGGTTTCCAGCTATCACGGCGGCATGGCCGGGTTGTCGCCTGTGCTGGAGGACGGGCGAATCGGTGCGGCCGCGGACATTCGGCAGCATCATGGCTCCAGCGTCCTTCCCGTGCAGGACCGCCCGCGCGTGCATTCCGTGTTCATCGACCGGAACAACCGGTTTGCCGGCGTTTGCGATCTGGGTTTGGATCGCATCTTTATGTATCGGCTTGACGCCGCCGCGCATCGCCTCATCCCTCACAATGAGGTCGCAGTTGCACCGGGTTCGGGGCCGCGGCATTTTGCGTTTCACCCTTCGTTTGCATACGGGTACCTCATTAACGAGCTGAATGCTACGATAACGGCGTTCTCGTATGACGAAGAACTGGGTGAATTGCGCGAAATCCAAACCGTACCTACGCTGCCGGACTCGTATGAGGGGGAAAACTCCTGCGCGGACATTCACGTTTCTCCGGACGGAAAGTTTTTGTACGGATCCAATCGGGGGCATGACAGCATCGTCGTATATGCCATCGATCAGGCCTCCGGCCGGCTCGCCTTCGTCGAGCACGTGTCGACGCTGGGCGGCCATCCGCGCAATTTCGCGATTTCGCCGGATGGACGTTTCCTGCTGGCGGCAAATCGGGACGGCGGCAGCATCGTGACGTTTGCCAGGGACGCCGCCACCGGCAAGCTCGTTCCGACGGGAGCGGTGTTCCACGTGTCGAAGCCGGTGTGCTTGAAGTTCGCCGCGTTTGAATGAGCTTGAACGATTGAACGCCCTCGGCCCCTTGTGCCGGGGGCTTTTTTTGTTTCTGTTGTGACATTTGTCACATGAAAATAAGTCCATTCTTTGTATATTGGACGCAAGACGATCTTTCAGACATGCGTTGACAGCTAATGTACGAGAAAAGCATACGATGGAGGTGTGTGAGGCGATGATTACTTGCGAGCAATGCGGCAAAACCAACGGGCACGGCGAAATCGGGACAAATTGGGTCTGCGAGGACTGCAAAATGGGCGAGGACGAAACTCCCCGCCAGCCGGACGAGGCCCCGGGGAAGGAAGCGAAGACTGGGCAGAATCAGGAGTAAGGCGGGAGGCGGGCGCAAAGCGGGCTGAAGTAGGAGTGAGGCGGAAGGCGGGCGCAAAGTGGGCTGAAGTAGGTGTGAGGCGAAGGCGGGCAAGTGGGCTGAAGTAGGAGTAAGGTGGAAGTGCGTCGGGACACGTCCACCTTGTGACCTCACCGGGTGCCGCGCCTCTGTAGGAGCCACTTCCCTGGGAGCCACCTCTTTGGGCGCTGCCTCGTGGGAGCCGCTTCCCTGGGCCACCTCTCTGGCCCCGCCATCCTGGGCGCCATCTCCCCGGGACCATCTCCCTGGGCGCCTTTTTCCCGGGAGCTTTCTCCCCCGGGGGGAGGGGAAAGGGGAGACCGGAGGAGGGGCCTTCCAGAGTGGTGACAAACAACGTTCGCGTGGGCGATTTTCGCGGAGCCTGACTCGCGCGTCGCCCCTGGAACGATGGGAAAATCGTTGCTGGAGCCGCGGGGGAGCTTCGAACGATGGCAAACATCGTTCGAGCGAGCGATCCTGCGCAAAAAAACTGCAAAAGTACATCTTTTTGCGCGTTGATGCACTCGCTGAGAAAAATTCCTGCAAAAGTGCAGGCTTTTCGCGGAAATCTAGTGCCCAGCCCTGTCCTGCGCAAAAATTCCTGCACAATCGCAGGCTTTTCGTCCAAACGGACCGTTTCTTGAGAAAATTCCTGCACAATTGCAGGTTTTCCCGCTATCGTGCCAAATTGGTTGCGCTTTCAAACCTTTGGAGCGGAAAAAACACAAAATAACCCTCGGCGCCCAACAAAATAATCTCCCATGCCACCCAATTAGCTTACGACGCCCAACAGAATAATCTGCAATACCCAGTAAACTAACCTACGACGCCCAACAAATTCCCCTTCTTATCCCCACTTATGCGGTAACAGTGACCTAGAAAAACGAAATTTACTTGTCGGAGCTTGTTTGGGTGGAACTTTTTTGAATAGGTGGTGTGGGGGCATCGCGAAGGATTGTACAAGGCTCCGGGATTTTTGTGGGAACTGCTTTCGGTCGTTTTAGGACAGCATACGGGGAGCGGTTGGTCAACAAAAAAGGACGCCTCCGTTTGCGGAGGCGTCTTTTTGATTCAGGATAGCGTGTTGTACTGATACAAGACTTCGCCTGATTTGGATTTGCCCGCGGCTTGGTTGCCGGGTGAAACGATGGTGCAATGCTGCAAAATCCAGTCGGTATATGGCATTTTTCTGCCGAAGCCGGAGTTCTGGGGCAGCAGGAAGTATTTGACTTTCCCTTCCTGGGCGAGCTGCTGGAGCTGATCCTTCGTCAGTATCGGATCGGAGCCGCTGAAGCCGCCCAAGGTGAGAACGGGCAGGCCGGTATTGAGAATGAGCGGCGATGAAGTTTGCGCCGACGGCGTCGCCACCAGGTAGTCGCCGCTGGTGTAGTGCGCCTGGAGGAAGGAAGTCAGACTTTCTTCCTCCTTCGACTGCAGGCTCGCCGTATGGCGGCTAGCCAGTTCCGGGCCGGCGACCGGGTCGGAGCCGCCGGCACCATAGTATGCCGGTGTCGCCGACCAGACGACCGGACCGATCAAAAGCGCGAGCAGGCAGGAGCCTTTCGCGATAAAGCCGATGAAGCGGCTGCGTTCTTTTCGCAGCAGCAGGAATGCCGCCAGGGCGCCGAGGGACACGACGGTCAGCCCGCCGATGACGTAAGCGAGCGGCTGGCCGAGCCCCTTATAGCTGAGCGCTATCGTGACCGCAAGCGCAGCCGTGGCGGGCAGCGCCGCAAAAAGCAGCCAGACGCTCCGCTTGCTGTTGGCCGCATACCGCCAAAGCTGTACGAGTCCTGCTCCTGAGAGCGCGGCGATAGAGGGGGCCATCATGACGGTGTAATAACGATGGAACATCGTAGCCATACTAAAAAATACCGCCATCGGCACAAGCCACGCCAGCCAGAACAGGACGTGCCTGTGCTGCGCACTAAGTCTGGAAGGCCTGTGCAGCGGTGCTCTCCACAGCAGAGCGGCCGCACCTAGCAAGGCCAGCGGCAGCAGCCAGCCGACTTGCCCGCCAAGATCGGGCGTCAGCAGCCGGAATGGGCCCGCTTTGGCGGCGGCGCCGCGGCTGTAGTCCCTGGCGCCTGAATCGGCCGCGTCATGGGAAGCCGCAGTTGAAGCCGTCCGCTGAAGCCCGCTCGCGGCTTCAAAATTCGCGCGCGGACCTTCCGCAGAAGCAGTCCAGGCATCAGCCCTTGCACCGGCGTTAGCTCCTGCCCAGGTTCCAGCACTACTTCCAGTTCCGGCATCACCCGCCGTACCAGCACTAGCTCGCGCCTTGGTTTCACCCGTTATCCCAGCGTCAGCCGCCGACTTTGTTTCACCTATAGTCCCAGCCCCGGCTCCTGCCCTTGTCCCATCACTCGTCCCGGACTCGGTTCCGCCTTTGGAACCCGCAAACAGATGGGACGTTTGCGAAAAGCGGTCCGCCGCGTTGTGCTCCAAGGCGAGCTCAAGGACGGAGTTGCCTTTGGTGCTGCCGACGTACGGGCGCTCATTTTGGGGGGTGAGATCGACGGCGAACGCCCAGGATAAAGAGACGACCGCCAAAGTGACAGCGGCGAACGTGAACTGTTTGAGCTTGCTTCTCCAGTTGAACCCCGGAGCAAGCAGCACAAACAAAAAGAACGCCGGCAGCACCAGGTAGGCTTCCATCATTTTGATGTTGAAGCCGATGCCGATCATCGCCGCGGCAGCGACGGTCCAGCGGACCACGCGGCCGGTTTCCGCCGCTCTGAACAGCATCCAGGCCGCGAGCAGAACGGCGAGCACGAGCGTGCCGTCAATCGTGTTGTTGCGCGCCGCGGCGACGGAAATCGGCGTTACCGCCAGGATCAGCGCCGCGATCAGACCGCTGGCGGTGCCGAACACTTTGCCGACCAAACGATAGATCAGCACGACGGACAAAAGGGCCGCTGCGATTTGCGGGAGCATTAGGGCCCAGCCGTGAAATCCGAACACGGCCGCACTAATAGCCTGCAGCCAAAATCCGAAAGGCGGCTTGTCGACGGTCACGAAACCGCCGGGATCGTAGGCCAAATAAAAGAAATTGTGCCAGCTTTCCAGCATGCTTTTCACACCTGCCGCATAATAAAGATTTCCGTATCCTTCCTGGTTCAGCCGATACGTATTCAGGGCAAGGGAAAGCAGCACAATGGCTGACAGCATCACATGTTTCGGGCGAATGTTACCCAATAAACGTCTTGATGGCATTGCTGGCCTCCTCCTCGGCATTTGTTCGTTTCCCCCAATATACCCACCGCGGATGACAAAAAGCTGAAAAAAACCTTAAAACAAAATAAGTTCTGTCTGGCCGACGGTCGTGCGGTGCAGTTGATCATCGTTTACGTGAGCGGTACGGTGAAATGTCCGAGGTCTACTTCGCCGTCCCGGTCTCCCGGTAGCGCTGCGGCGAGACACTTTTGCAGGTATTGCTGGTTGCCAAGTAGCTTCACAAAGCCGCCGGTGCTATCGAGCCGGTGAAAACCATCGTAGTTGAGGCGCAAACGTCTGGAACGTCGGCAGTAAGCAAAAAGCCTGCGAAAGTGCAGGCTTTTTGCTCGTTGATACGCTGACGGAAGAAGTATTCCTGCAATTGTGCAGTTTTTTTCGCTAAATGTGGGGTTCAGGCCCGGGTATAGTCGAAAATTCCTGCACAATCGCAGGCNGATACGCTGACGGAAGAAGTATTCCTGCAATTGTGCAGTTTTTTTCGCTAAATGTGGGGTTCAGGCCCGGGTATAGTCGAAAATTCCTGCACAATCGCAGGCTTTTTCGCCGAACGGGGTGCTACTCTGGAAAAAGCCTGTACTTTTGCAAGTTTACGCGCCGCCAAGTAGCTTCACAAAGCCGCCGGCGCCACCGAGCCGGTGAAAACCGACTTTGCGCAGCAGGCGCAAACGGCCCGCTTTCATCGTCCCCTCACAGCAGAGCCTGTCGATGTGAGTTTCCGCGGTCACGCGTGTGGGAATCATCGCTCCGGGAACGTAAACGGCCGGCTTCGGCGGCGTAGAAAAGCCCCCGCAGCAGGGTCCGGCGATCTGAGTGTCCCGGAGGCAGGTTTTTGTAGTCGGTGTCCCGCAGCTTTATTCGGCTGTGATGATGGCTTTGACCCGGCCGACGGCTCCGCTTTGCAGCCTAACTTTAACCCCGTGCGGGTGATAGGGCGAGTTGGTCAAAATATCTTTTACGACACCGCGGGTCAATTGTCCTGTGGTCTGGTCTTTTTTCAAAACGATATCTACAAGCAGTCCGGGCCGTAAGGCCGACCGCTGTTGTCCGCCAGTGCTCATGCTTGCGCGCGCTCCTTTCTATGCTTGCCGGATGCCCTCTATCATATAGCAAGTGCAAGCTCAATGCAAAACACTTTAAATCCGGAGTTTTGTTGGAATTTTGTTGGAGTCTTGGCGGCGTTTTATTAATGCTTGTTGACATAGGACGAGCTGCGATGAGTTATAATTTTCATGAAGCAAGCATCCCGGTTCTTTTTGGCGCAATCCCCATGCAAGTTGGCGCGAACCGCAATGAAAGCGGCGGTGCCATTCGATAAGATGATTATCAAGGAGGCCATCGTAATGATAAAAGCGTTGATGTTGTTTACGGACATGGCATGTTCGTCCGGATCGGGGGAGCTATGGTCAAACAACTGAAGACAGCGCAGTACATTTGCGACACCCAAATTCCTTTTAACATCGCCAGATACTACCATGATGAGCACAATATGCCGGTCGATCATTCGCATGATTTTATTGAGCTTGTTTTTCTGGTAAGCGGCAGCGCCCGGCACTTGTTCGAGGGCGAGAGCTATCCGATCCGGTCGGGAGACGTTTTTATTATTAATCCCGGGGAGGTTCACGCTTACCGGACGGAGCCGGGGGAAAGAATCGAAATTATCAACTGCCTGTTTACGCCCGGGCTTATTCACGAGTCTCTGCTGCGCGAGCTGGGCGTTTCGCAGTCGATGGATTATTTTTACGTGCATCCTTTTCTGGATGTTAGAGAGCGCTTTCATCATCGCTTGAATTTGAGCGGAGGGAAGGCGGGGCAGGTGTTGAGTTTGCTGGAAGCGATGATGGCGGAATGGGAGCCGCACCGGCCTGGATACTCGACTGTCATCAAGCTGCAGCTGCTTCAACTGCTTATTGTGCTTTCGCGCTTTTATGCAGAGAGCGTGACGGCTTGCAAGAAGCCGGCCCGCGAGGGCGAGCATACGCTTTTGGTCAGGCGGATCACAGGCTTTTTGGAGCGGCATTTTGACAAGAAACTGGCGGTTCCCGATTTATGCGGTCTTTTTCATATCAGCAACCGGCAGCTGAACCGGATTTTCAAGCAGGAAAGCGGGCAAACCGTAACGGAATGCATCCATCAAATCCGCATCGAGCGGGCAAAGCAGTATTTGGTTGAAGGCAACGATAAGGTGATTCAAATTGCGCATAAGGTGGGCTATGAAGACCCTGCCTTTTTCACGCAGCTGTTCCGGCGCATCGTCGGCTGCTCGCCCGGGCAATACCGGGATGCACATGGGGAGGTTCAGGATTTTATATGACACGGAGGGATGCGGATTGGTTTTAAAAGTCGGGGTTGTCGGTGTAGGCAATATCGGATCGATTCATGCCGGCGTGTACAAGGAGCACCCGAAAACGGAGCTTGCGGCGGTATGCGACATTGTCAAAGAGAAGGCTGATGCGGCGGGAGCCAAATTCGGCTGCAGAGCTTTTTACAGTGTCCGGGAGATGCTGGAAAGCGGGATTGAGCTGGACGCTTGCAGTATGGCGACCAAAGGGGAGGAAAATGGGGGCGAGCATTACGGGCCGACGATGGAGCTTTTGCATGCGGGGATTCCGGTGCTTGGCGAAAAGCCGATTTCCAACCGCATCGACGAGGGAGAGCGCATGGTGGCGCTGGCGAAGGACAACAAACTGCCCTACGGCGTTAACCTCAATCACCGCTTCACCCCCGCCGCTCTGAAGGCCAAAGGGTGGATCGAGGAGGGGCGGCTCGGGAAACTGTATATGATCAATATGAAAATGTGGATCAACAATCCGGTGGAGACGTCGCCGTGGTTCCATTTGCGGGCGCTGCATCCTCATTCTTTTGACGTCATCCGGTATTTTTGCGGGGATGTCCGCAGAGTCGGGGCGTTCATGATGAAAGGGGAGGGTCGAACCATTTGGTCCAATGCCCAGATCATCATGGAATTTGAAAATGGCGCTATCGGCCATCTCGTGGGCAGCTATGACGCCGGGGCGAGCTACGGCCTGGAGTGCGCGGAAGTAGTCGGGTCCAAAGGACGGTTTGTGCTGGAAGACGCTTGCGAGCGCTTGACTTATTTCCCGAGAAATAGCATCGAAACGGAATCGTACCGTTATTTGGGAGGGATGCGCGCTTTTCCGGAAACGTTCAAAAGCCGCATAAGCGACTGGATCGAGCAGCTTGACGCGAAAACCGCATACGACCAAATCCACGGCTCCGGCTCGGATGCGCTTAAAGCGCAGTATATCATTGAAGCGGCCATTCGTTCTTTTGAAACGTCGCGTATTGTTGAACTGTGAGCCAGGAGTCTGGGCATATGCGCAAAAGCAACTCCGCTCGCCAGACTCATCGAAGGGAGAGAAAAGCCAATGATACAACTCGGTATTAATTCGGTATTGTTCAAAGAGTTCGATTTCGCAACCGCAGCCAAACATATCCGGCTGTGCGGCTATGACGGCGTCGAAGTGTCGGCGATTAAAGGCATGTGCGAGCACCTGGAGCTGGACCGCTGGCGGGAGCAGGCTCCCGATATCCGGCGTATCGCGGAGGAGCACGGGCTCAAGCTGCTTTCGATGGAAGTGGCGGCGCTGGATGAGTCCAGGCTGGCGCTTGCTTTCGATGCGGCGCAGGAGCTAGGCATTCCGATCGTCAACGTCGGGCCGGGCGGCAAATCGGGCGTGGAAGACGATCTCGCGGCTTCCATCGACAAGCTGGCGCGGCTGTCGGAGCTGGCCGGCAGGCACGGCGTCACGCTCTGTGTGAAAGCGCACGTCGGTCAAGCCATCTACAACACGCCGACGACGCTTGCGGCGATGGCGCAGATCGAGGCGCGATCGTTCGGCATCGATATGGATCCGAGCCATATTTTTCGGGCGAACGAGAACCCGGAAGAGGCGCTCTCGCAAGTGATCGGACGCGTCCGGCACGTTCATATCCGCGACTGCAAAGGCCGTCAGGCCGGTCCCGGACCGATCGAGGCGCAAGCTTGCGGGCGAGGAGATATCCGCCTGGCCGAATACTGCAAAGTGCTGGCGGAGAACGGTTACAGCGGCCCCGTTTGCCTGGAAGTCATTGGCGCCGGCGGCCACTCGCTTGCACAGGTTTCCATCGTAGCGGCAGAAAGCTGCGGGTATTTGAACGGTGTGCTGAAGTCGCTGGGAATACGGTAAAGAGCACGGTAAAGCAGCGGGTTCAATCCTATTTTGCGAAAAAAGGAGCTTGCGAGATGACGCGAAAAAAAACGAATCTTATTTTGCTCGGCATCGACAGCTTGCGCAGAGATCATATAAGCGGGTACGGCTACCATCGGCTGACGACGCCGCACCTGGACCGCTTCAGCGAAGGGGGCGTGCTGTTCGAGCAGCATATTTCACCGAGCATTCCGACGACTCCGGGATACGCTTCGATGCTGACCGGCATGGACTGCTTCGGCACCGATGTCGTTGCGCTCCGTCACGAAGGCCCGCTGGGCTCCCATGTGGCGACGCTGGCCGAAGTGCTGGGAGCGGAAGGCTACCAGACGACCTGCATCGGGTTTACGGGCAATCCTTCCTCCCGGGGATTTCAGACGTATTTGGATTACGAAGCGTGGGGCATGGACGAAACCGGCAGATGTCCGAAAGCGGAAAATTTGAACAAAACGGCGATCCCCGAACTGAGGCGCCTGGCTGCCGCCGACAAGCCGTTTTTCCTGTTTTTGCGGCATATGGACCCGCATTCGCCGTATTTGCCGCCGAAGCCGTTTGAGCGGATGTTTTATGGCGGCGACGAGAAGGACCCGGACAATCGTTCGCTGGAAAAAATATACCAATTCAAGCCGTTCGCAGACTATTTCGCTTCGTGGTTTCCCGAAGGCTGCACAGACAGCGCCTATATCGACGACCAATATGACGGCGCCGTCGCTTACATGGATGCTTCCATTCAGTCGCTGTTTGCGGCTTTGGCGGCGCTGGGGCTGGAAGAAGAGACGCTGGTCATCGTCACCTCCGATCACGGGGAAACTTTGAACGAGCACGATTGCTATTACGACCATCACGGCTTGTACGAAACGAATTTGCGCATTCCGCTGATACTGCGCCTTCCGGGTACGCTGCCGGCGGGCTTGAGAGTGCGCAGCCAAACGCAGATCAAGGACGTGATGCCGACCGTCCTGGAGCTGCTCGGCGTGGAAAGCGGCATCGCCTTCAACGGGCGCAGCCTGCTGCCGCTCGTGCAGGGCGAAGCGTGGGAGCCGGAAAGCGAGGCGTACATCACCGAATGCACCTGGATGCGCAAGCACGGCTGGCGCACGCCGGAGTGGAAGCTGATCGTGGCTTTGGAGCCGGATCTGCATTTCAAGCCCGCCGTGGAGCTTTACAATTTGATCCGCGACCCGGAAGAACTGCGCAATGTCGCCGACGAGGAGCCGCAAATCGCAGCCCTGCTGCAAACGCGAATGATGTCCTATATCGAGCGGAGGGAAAAGCAGAACGGCCGCATGAACCCGATGGACACGAATCTCAACTGGCATGGAGGAAAAGGCGGGCCTTTCGTTTCCTCCCGGCAGGCTTACGAATCCATGCATATCGGCTCGTCGACGGTGGCCAAAAGGCTGCAGGCCAAAGCTGCGCACGCCGAACCGGAGCAGGAGCAGGCGCCGAACGATGCGGAAAAGCCGCATTCCGACAGGAGGTAGCTCAAGATGCTGAAAGCTGCTGTCGTCGGCGTCAATCACATCGGGCGCATTCACTGCCGGTGTTACAAGGAGCATCCGGATGTAGAGCTTGCCGCCGTCTGCGACTTGAATGAATCTCTGGCTGACGAGGCGGCGCGCCGGTTCGGTGCGAAAGCTTACCGCGATGTGGCGGCGATGCTGGAGGCGGAAGAGCTGGACATCGTCAGCGTCGCCACCGGCGGCATGGAGAACGGTTCGCATCATTACGGGCCGGTGATGGCGGCCATTGCGGCGGGCAAAGACGTCCTGGTCGAAAAGCCGATCTCCAACCGCCTGGAAGAAGCGCGCGAAATGGTTCGCTTTGCCCGGGAAAAGGGTGTGCGCTTCGGCTGCAACCTGAACCACCGCTTCACGCCAATGGCGCTCAAAGCGAAAGAATGGGTCGACCGCGGAGAGCTCGGCCGGCTCCTTTTCATCAATATGAAGCTGACGATCGGCAACCCGAACGAAACGAGCCCGTGGGTCCAGATGAGAGCGCTTCATCCGCATTCTTTCGACGTCATTCGGTATTTTGCCGGAGATGTCAAAAGAGTGCAAGCGTTCATGACCAAAGCTCCCGGCCGTTCGGTGTGGTCTACCGCTTCCGTCAATCTTGAATTCGCATCCGGGGCCGTCGGCCATCTGACGGGCAGCTTCGACATGTGCAACAAGCATCCGATCGAAGCGTGCGAAGTGGCCGGGCACCGCGGCCGGTTCGTTCTCGATAACGTCTACGAATCGCTAACTTGCTATACGCACGGACAGGAGGAGCTGCGGGTGTTCCGCAACCCGGTTCTCGGAGGCTTCCAAGGCTTCGACGACACGTTTCGGATGCGGATCGGCACGTTCGTCAGGCAGGTCAAGGAGCGGGTTCCCGCCGGACAGATCGACGCATCCGGAGCCGACGCGCTGGTCGTGCAGGAGCTCATCGAAGCCGCGATCCGCTCCCAGCTTGCCGGAGGCGCGGTCGTGGACATAGCGGGCGCAGGCATGCCTCATTTGACGGAGGAAGGAGGAGGGATATGAGTCAACAGGACGGGTTGGTGCTGTGGTTCACAGGGCTTTCGGGAGCAGGCAAAACGACGACGGCCCGCTGCTTGCTGGACCGGCTGCGCGAACAGGGAACGAGAGCCGAACTGCTGGACGGCGACGAGCTCAGGGCGGTCATTTCCAAAGGGCTCGGCTTCAGCCGGGAAGACCGCATGGAACATATACGCCGCATCGTCTACATCAGCAGGCTGCTGTCCCGCAACGGGGTGACTGTGCTCGTATCGGCCATCACCCCTTACCGGGAGATGAGGGATTTTGCGCGGAAGGAGCTTCCGGGTTATGTGGAAATTTTTGTGGACTGCCCACTGGAGGAGTGCGAAAGGCGCGATGTAAAAGGGCTTTATGCCCAAGCGCGCGGCGCCGGGCTCAGCCGGTTTACCGGCATCGGAGACCCGTATGAAATTCCGGAGCGGCCGGATATCGTGATCCGCACGCATTTGGAGGATCTGGAAAGCAATGCGGCATTGATTCTCGATTACGTGGCATCCCGACCTGGCGGCAGGGGGGATGCCGGATGAACATCGTCTTCGTCTCGCTGGATACGCTGCGCGCTTCCCGTCTCGGCTGCTACGGGTATGAAAAGCCGACTTCGCCTTACCTCGACGCCATCGCCTCGCAGGGCGTTTTGTTCGAACGGGCGTATGCGGCGGATATCCCGACCGAAGCGGCCCATACGGGGATTTTCACCGGAAAAGTCGGGCTCCGCACCGGCATCGTATCGCACGGCTCCGCCTTGACCGGGCTGGCCAAAAGCGAGCCGTGGCTGCCGGCTTTGCTGCGGGACGCGGGGATTACGACGGCTGCCGTCGACAACTTGTACCAGCTTAAGGAATGGTTCGCGCGCGGCTACCGGTACTACATCAATTCCGCCGGAGCGAAGCGGCATATCGACGGAAAAACGGTCAATGCGCTCGCGCTGCCCTGGATTCGCGAGCATAAGGAGGAGAACTTTTTTCTGTTTCTCCATTACTGGGATACGCATACCCCTTATGTGCCTCCGGCCGAATATGTGTCCCGGTTTTACGAGGCCGGACGCGATCCGTTCGACCCTGCGAACCGCAGCATGGAAGCGGCGTATAATCATGCGGCTTATCCGTTTTTCAAGCACCACCACTACGACATGCTGGGGCCGGTGACGGACGCCGCTTATCTCAACGCTCTGTATGACGCGGAAGTGCGGTATTTGGACGACCGCCTGAAAGAGCTGGATGAAGCGCTGACTGCCGAAGGACTCCGCGAGCGGACTTTGCTGGTGCTGTTCGGCGACCATGGGGAAAGCTTGACTGAGCATGACATTTATTGGGATCATTGCGGACTGTACGAGACGACCGTTCATGTTCCCATGATCATGAGGTGGCCGGGGGTGATCCCGCAGGGCAGGCGGGTGAGCGGGCTCGTGCAGCAGACCGATCTGTTTCCGACGCTGCTGGAAGCCGCGGGTGTGGCAAGTCCCGACACGCCGGACGGCAAAAGCTTGTGGCCGAGCATCCGCGGGGAGCAGGACGGCACGCACGACACCGTCTACTTGAGCGAGTGCGCCTGGCAGGCCGCCCGCGGAGCCGTAACCCGCGACTACAAGCTGATTTGCACGGTGGATTCGGGGCCGTTCACGCGTCCGCGGAGGGAACTGTACGATCTCCGTGCTGACCCGAATGAAACCGATAACGCCGAGCGCCGGCTGCCGGATGTAGCGGACCGTCTGGAGCGGCAGTTGGCCGATTGGGTGCAGGCCACGCTCGCGGAAAAAGCCGATCCGATGGATCGGCAGCTGACGGCCGGGCTGCCCTTTCGCAACCGGATACACGAAATTTTGCTGCAGTACGGGCTGACTTGGGAGTCATGGATAGCCGACCCGCGCCGCTCGCGTTTCGACCGGGCGGCAGAAGCCCGCCGGAGAGGAGGATGATGGGTATGGCCGCACGAAATGGCGCGCAGAAAACCTGCAAAAGTACAGTTTTTTCCCGGTTGATGCGCTGGCTGAGGCATATTCCTGCAAATGTGCAGGCTTTTTGCCGCGAACACGGGCTCTGGTTCATTTTATCGAAAATTCCTGCACAATTGCAGGCTTTTCGCCAAAATGAACCATTTTTACGAAAAAAACCTGCACTTTCGCAGGTTTTCTCCATGCTAAGCCGCCTTGCCCCCTACTTCAGCTCCGCAAACCGAGCAGGAGAGGCGAGTGTTGGGGAAGAGTGGGTATGCCCCTCTGGCTCCTCTAACCCGTCATTTTTTCAACAAGTTGACTTTCGCAGGTTTTCTCTCTGCCAAGCCGCCTTGCCCCCACTTCAGCTCCGCGACCCGAGCCGGAGAGGCGAACGCTGTGCCTCTCCGGTTCCTCTAACCCGTCATTTTATCAACAAGCTGACTTTCGCAGGTTTTCTGCGCGCGGGCCCGCCGCAGCGGCGCAGGAGTCCATCGGCCGGACTCCTAGTTGGCTTTCAGTGAAGTTAGCAGCTCGGGCACCGTGACGAAGGAGTAGCCGTTGCTTTTCAAATACGCGATGATTTGCGGCAAAGCTTCGACCGTGTTGTTGAGGTTTCCTTTTTTGCCGCCGGAGCTGTGCTGCAAAATGATGGCTCCGGGAGACGCTTGTTTTTTGACTGCGGCCATGATTTGCTGAACGCTTTTGCCGTCCCAGTCCATGGTATCTACGGACCATCCGATCAGCCGATGGCCGCTCGACGCGGCATCCGATTTCACCTGTTCATTGACCGCTCCGTAAGGCGCGCGAAAAAGGGAAGGGGACTGCCCGGTTATTTGTTTAATCATCTCGTCCGTTTTTTCAATTTCGTTATGTATGCTTTCTGATGGCAGCTTGGCCAGATCCTGATGATCCCAAGTATGGTTGCCGATGATGTGACCTTCTTCCGCGATGCGTTTGACCGTATCAGGGTACCTTTCTGCATGCTCGCCGACCAGGAAAAACGTAGCCTTGATTTGATTCTTTTTCAGAATATCGAGAATTTTAGGCGTATATTTGTGGTCCGGGCCATCGTCGAATGTAAGAGCAATTTGCTTGCGCGCATCCAAAGGAACATGGTTAATGACACGGTCATCCACCGTTTCCTTGGAAACGGGCTCCGCGATAGATTGCGGGACGGATGCCTTCTCGTGGTCGGGGGGAGCAGTCGCAGCTGCAGCCGTATCAACTTTTGCAGTTTGCGGGGTGCCGCCGCACCCGGAAATTGTAGCAGCCAATAACAAAATCGCCAGTTTGTTGTAGTGTTTCACGGTTTCGCACTTCTTTCAGTTTACTTTTTTGGGGAGGATGAGGGGAACTGCCTATTATGAAAAATATTCATTCACGCAGCGATTTATATCCTGGCCATGCTTCTATTATAGCAATCTTAAATTGCGATGGAAATTGACAATTATTAATATTTTCCGACAAAATATCAGGGCGCTCCGGAGGCGCCCTTTTTGGTGGGAATTCGCTTCGCACGCCTGCCGGACGACTTGTGCGCCGGTCGGGGGGTGCGTGTTTTTTTTGGCAAAAATCTGCCGTGAAGCCGGGTGAGCCGCATCACTCTGCGGAACACTTTGGAATTGCGGAGCTTGAGGAATATGAACGGATCGGGTCTCGAATTCACTTCGAAAATCCACGGAAAACAGTTGCGGTCGAGCCCCACGTCCACGCCGATTTCCTTCAATCGGGGAAAGGCGGTTTGCATATGTGCAGCAACCTTCAGCCCCAGATCGGAAAGCTCTTTTTGGAGCGTTTTGCTTTCGTTCGCATTCAAGTGGGGCTTGAGCAAAACAGGAAGCGGCAAAGGAGTGCCGCCGTTATGATAATTGGTCACAATTCGCCGCGGATGGGCGACACGCCCGATCGTCCCGGTGTGCTCCCATTTGTTCTGCTCATTTTTTTGCACCATGATGCGGATATCGAACGGGCGATTGTTGTAGCGGAGCATGCGGATGCCTTTTTGCACCAAATAAGTGCGCCTGCCGAATTTTCCTTGCATCGATTTGACGAAAGCGTCGAACTTGCCGAACCGGTAGGTCCGCGTATTGTGCGTGTAGACGTAGTTGGTCAATTTCCCGTTTTTCACCATTTCAGCCTTCATAATTCCGAATCCTCCGGTGCCGAGACTAGGTTTGACATACACCATCCCGTATGTTTTCAGCATCGAATCCAGCGCTTCTTTAGACGCTTTTCTCGTCTCGGGGACAAAGCGAGCCAACTCCTTGCTGCGGTTCAATAGCCGGGTTTTGCCCCATTTGTTGTTGTCATACCGTACCATATGATCCCTCCGCCGGAACCGCCCGCTGTCTGCGGCCGCCCCTTGACTCCTGTCTGAAACAGTGTTGTTATATCGTATGGCGTTCGGCCGGTTTGTTTCAGGCGGGGAGCAAGAATGGGCGAGGGAATTTTTTCATTTATTTTTCAGAAAACTAAAGTATAGTTGAGCTGATAGACAAACATAATAGGAGGGAAATTTTTGGAGCAAATTGGAAGAAAATCGGCATCCGCTTCGAATTGGATACCTGCTCATGAGCGGAAATGGGTATATGCGGCGCTCGTTGTGTCCGTCGTATTAGTATGTTGGGAAATGTGGAACTTGCTGCATCTGTCCCCGGCGGTCGTGCAAAGCAAACGATTCGAACATACGTTTAAAAATTACGGTTCCGATGCGAGGCTGGCGTTATTTGTCGTGCTGGCGAACTACGTTCTCCTCCTGATCGTCAAACAGCGCGTTTTTGACAGCTTTCGCAGCGTGAAAAAAGGGCTGGCCGCGCTTTTGCGGTTCGTCCGTACGTGGCATGTCCCTGCTGCAATTATAGCTATCGGCTTCATCGTTCTTCATGCAGTCGCCGTGTTTATGCACGGTTTTGCCTTTGATTTCAACAACATCAGCGGCTTGCTTGCGCTGTTGGTTCTGCTGCCGGTGCCGGTGTCCGGGCTGTTCAGATACAAGAGATTGGACCGGAAATGGCATTTGCGGCTGGGTCTGGCGTTCGCCGTGTTGTTTTTGATCCATGCTTTTCTGTAGCCGACCGCCGCGCTTGCCCTACACGTCCAAAGCCGGCTTGCCCGGCAAGCAGGCCGTTTTTATCCCATGACGAACCCGGGGGTCATCTTGAGCGCCACGGAGGGGAGTACGAACAGCCCTTCCAGGCCGCCCGATTGCAGCAGCCCGAGACCGGGATCAGGCCCCAAAATAAAGGCGGCTGTAGAAAAAGCGTCGGCGAGCATGGCGTAAGGTGCAATGACCGTACAGCTCAGTACGTCTGTCCGGCTTCGTCCGGTTTGCGGAACAATCAGGTGATGTTCGCCGGGCAGCTGCGGATTTTTTCTTTCATAGCCCCCGGATGTACAAACGGCCGTATCGAAAAGCCGCAGCAATCCGATATTCTCGTCATGCCGAAGCGGGTGCCGGATGCCTACTTGCCAAGGCTCGTCCCTGGCATTCAATCCCCCGACGTACAAATCTCCGCCGGCCTCGACGAGAAAGCCTTCGAACGGCTGAAGCTCCTTGACGGCCAGATCGATGGCGAACCCTTTTGCCAGTGCTCCCAAATCCAGAAGGAGCGGTTTTTTCAATAAAAGAGTACGATTTTTTTCGTCGAGCTGCACATCCCGAAAGGAAACGGACGCATGTTCTTCTAACTCATCCGTTACGGGCTGTCCGGTCAGGTAGTGATGCTTGAAGCCGAGCGCAGTCATACGGCTGCCGACCGCCGGATCGAAGCTTCCGTTCGTCAAGGAAGCGACCGTCAGTGCAAACCGGACCAGCTCAAACAACATATCGCTGACCCGGACCGGACTGCCGGGCTGCTTGAAAAGCTGCCGGACTTCGCTATCGTCCGAAAACCGGCTGCACACGCTCTCGACGAGATGAAACGATTGCAGGACGCGTTCGATTTTGCGCAGTGCCTCTTCCTCGGGCTGCGATGTAATCACTTCGATGTGCACCGTCGTTCCCATGGAAAGAGCCTTTCTGGCCACTGTTTTTCTATCCGCCATGGCGATGTCCCCCTTGAAATGGTTTGATTTTTTTATCTTACGTTAAAATAATGAAATCAAACTGAAATTGCTAGAACAAGCTCGCCGCGCCGGGAGACAGCGCATCTTCGAACAGGAGGGGCATCGGCTCTTCCGCAACACATGCATCTCCTGTATGGGTTACGAAACTGAAGTGGGGGGGCGAGGCGGCTTTGCAGGAAAAACCTGCGAAAGTGCAGGAATTTTTTGCAAAAAGGGTCCGTTTTGGCGAAAAGCCTGCGAAAGTGCAGGAATTTTCGATTACAGCGGGTCTGAGCTCATGTTCGCGGCGAAAAGCCTGTACAATTGCAGGAATTCTTCGCGGGCAGCGATTAAGAACGCAAATTCATGTATTTTTGCAGGTTTTCTTCGCGACACCAGGCAGGTTATGCGACTGGCTCGGGCGTCTGGGTTTCTCCGTATCCTGCACTTTTGCAGGTTTTCCGCTAAACGTTGCAAATGGGGGGGATAGACATGAATATTTTGCTCGTTGAAGATGACAGGAAGCTTGGCGAGTTGATTCAATATAAGCTGAAAAAACAGCTGTTCCGGGTGGAATGGGCCCAGGATGCGGATGCTGCGGCGGATTTTATGGAAAGATACCCGTTTGATATTTACATTTTGGATTGGATGATTCCTGGGAAAACAGGCGTGGAGCTGTGCAAGGAAATACGCATGAAAAAAAATCAGACGCCGATTCTGATGCTGACTGCGCGCGATGCCGTTTCAGACCGGGTGCAGGGACTGAATGCGGGAGCGGACGATTATTTGGTCAAGCCATTTGATTTCGAGGAATTGATCGCGCGCCTGAACGCGTTGTACCGGAGGAAGGAAACGGCTTGGGAAGGGGAAGTCAAAGCTTTCGGCGATACGCTTGCCGTCCATTTGACAACCCATGAAGTGTATAGAAACGGTGTTCCCGTCATGCTTTCGCGGCGCGAATTTCAATTGCTCTCGTTCATGGCGAACCATCACGGACAAATATTAAGCAGGGAGCAGCTGCTCGACCGGGTATGGGGAATGGATGCGGACATCACTTTGAACGCTGTCGATGCGACAATCAAGCTGCTGCGCAAAAAATTGGACGATCCGTTCCCGGACAAGCTCATTCACAATGTGCGGGGACTCGGGTACCGCCTGCTGGCGAAAGGGGGAGAAGGGGACCCGTGTTCGAGCGAACGAGAAAGCGATTGACTTTGCTGTTCGGCGGCATTTTGGCCGTAATCTTGATCGTCGTTACCGTTATTTATTACCTCATCCTGCAGCAGACGCTGCAAAAGAACGAGCGGATTCACTTGGCCAACGTGCACGATAAAATGAACCGTCAATGGGAGCACCGGGTGGAAGAGCAGCGAAAAACACGCGGCGACAAGGCGGACGGGCACGAAACGAAAAACATGGAATGGGCGTTCCTGCAATCGGATGAGCTTGCCGTATTGGTAGCTCCCGATGGAAAGACGTCGGCTTCGCCCACCGCTTTTACGGCCATGGGAGCTCAACTGCTGCAATGGGCCCAGAACCGGCAGTACTTGGGGGTGCAAGGAGACGTTTTTCAGCTCGACGACGGAGGGACTAAAGAAACTTTTTTAGCAAGCACGAACACGTTGAGCCTTTCCGGCGGAACTTATTGGGTAGCCGTGAACATTTCCGACGATCTCCTATTGATCGGGCAAATGAAGCTGTTATTGTCCGTTTTTTCGATAGTGCTGCTGACGGTTGCCAGCGTTGTAGGTTATTTTTTTGCCGGAAAAGCGATAGTGCCGATAAAAAATTCGTTTTTTCGGCAAGTCGAGTTTACGACTAACGCCTCGCATGAACTGAGAACGCCGCTTAGCGTCATCCATTCTTCGGTAGAGCTGCTGGAAGAGTGCAAAGAAGCTCTCCCCGATTTTGAACAGCGCGTTCTGACAGGCTTGAAGGATGAAGTGAAGCGCATGATTCGGCTGGTGGAATCTTTGCTGACTTTGGCCCGCAGCGATGCGAAAGTGTCGGTCTACAGGCAGGAGCCGGTCGATTTGGCCCGAATAGCGGCCCAGGCGGTTCAAGCGATGCAGACATTGGCGCGAAAAAAAGAGATTTATTTGCATATGGACCTCTCCCATAAGGAAGAAGCGGCCGTTCAAATCGAAGGAAACGAGGACCAATTGCGGCAATTGGTTTTGATCGTGCTGGACAATGCCATTAAATACACCTCCGCAGGGGGAGAGGTTACAGTCGCGTGTCATAGAGGCAAACATGCCGGAGCGGTTCTGCAGGTCACGGATACGGGGATCGGGATGTCCAGGGAGGAGCTGCCGCACATTTTTGAACGGTTTTACCGGGTGGATAAAGCGCGGTCCCGGGAATTTGGCGGAGCGGGATTAGGGTTGTCCATTGCAGCGGAAATATTGCGGCAGCACCGGGCGTCAGTCCATGTCGAGAGTGAAGCTGGAAAAGGGAGCCGCTTCGAATTCGTGTTTGGACCGTAGCTTTTTTCACTTTGTTTTCACTTTCGTGCCGTAAAGTATGCGGTAGACAAGAAAGCAAAGGAAGTGTTGTTGATATGGCACGAATGGGAAAAAAACTGGTCGCTCTTTGTTCGACCGCAATCGGCATCGTCTACTCCGCCGGTTACATGATCAACCAGCCGCCGGCGCAAACGGTCCTGCCGTCAACGTCTGACTCTTACTCAGCATCTGCGTTTGCGCAGGGGCTGACCGCCGAAGAGACTCCAGGCTTAACGCCGGAGCCTTCCAAAACGATGCAGCCCTCTACCGTTCCGGCCTCGACTTCGACTGTGAGTTCGGTTCCGGCCCCGATTTCGACTCCAACCACAAAGCCGGTACCGAGAGCGTCCGCCGAACCGCCCAAACCGACAGCTCCGGCCAAAGCGGCATCCAAATATAAGGACGGAACTTATACCGGTTCGGGTACGAACCGTTTTGGCACAGTCGCGGTGAGCCTTTCGATTGTTAAAGGTAAAATCTCATCCGTCGTCATCACGGAATCCAAAACCCGTTATCCTCAGCGCTATATCGATTCGCTGCCAAGTCAAGTCGTTGAACTGCAAAGCGCCGCTGTCGATACGGTCAGCGGGGCCACCCGGAGTTCGGAAGATTTTATCGAAGCCGTACAAGTAGCGCTGAAGCAAGCGCAAGTATAGAGAGTGGAGGATGAACGGTTATGAGAAAGACCGAATCTGCCCGGGATACCGGCAAAAAAGCAATACGCATATGGAACACGCCCAAAGGATTTGTCATGCTCATGCTGTGCCTTCTGCTTGGCCTGGAGATTGCTTATACGCGAGAGTACCAAGGGCTGCTCCATGCAGGCGTCGCAATTTTTGCCGCCGCGCTTGTCGACGTGTGGGTCGGCTTGCTGCAAAAAAGGAAGCGCCTGTTTCCGGACGGAGCTATCGTTACTGGGTTGATCATAGCTCTCGTTCTGAGCGTAAAGGAGCCTTGGTATATCGCTTTGGCAACTTCGCTGTTCGCGATCGTATCCAAGCATATATTGCGGGTGAAGCGCAAGCCTGTTTTTAACCCGGCGGCATTCGGATTGCTGTTGTCCGTCTTCGTATTTTCAAGCGGCGAGGATTGGTGGGGAAGCTTGACGGATCTGCCCGTCTGGGCTGTGGGCATCATGCTTGTAATCGGATTTGCGGTTGCCGGGAAGGCGAACAAATTTCCGCAGGCGTTTTCTTTTTTAGGCGCGTACTTTACGATTTTGCTGGCGCTCGGCATATTTCATATCGGCGAAGTTGCGGAACTATACCAGCCTCCGTTCATTAACGCCGTTTTGTTTTTAAGCTTTTTGATGGTTACAGACCCGCCTACCTCTCCCGGCAAATATGCGGGACAAATCTGGTTCGGCGTGTTCGCGGCGATCGTCAGCATCGCATGGAATCTGACATACGGCGGCATTTCATTTCTCCTGGTCGGATTGATCGCCTCCAACTTGGTTCATGCCGCGACGCATGCGGTTAAAACGAAATCGTTGAATAAAGAGCCGATACGAAGTGTACAGTAAAAATTCTCCAATCGAAGCTCGCGGTTCCCTATAAAATCCTGCCGGCCAAAAGCTTGACCGTCTCATGCCCGGCTTCGCCCAAGGCGACGCTTCGCACTTCGGGGAAGGCCTGATTGGCAAGGTCGGAGAGCACATGGCCGGGAGGCATTTCCACAAACAGCCGGGCTCCCAGTTCGAACATCAGGGAGACGGTGTCATGCCAGCGCACCGGATGGGCGACGCCGAAAGCCAAATCGTCCCGGATTGCGGCGGCATCCGTCAATAACCGCGCGCGGCGGGCTCCGGCATACGGCACGCTAGGGCGGCGCAGGCTGATCCGGTCCAGCGCTTCGGCCAACCGGGCGGCGGTGGAGTCAAGCAGCCGGCAGTGCGAAGGGACGCTTACCGGCAGCATGACGCCTTTGCGCGCGCCGGCCGATCCGGCCGCTTGGAAAAGGGCTTGAATGCCTGCGAATTTGCCGGAGACGGCGATTTGGGAAGGGGCATTCAAATTCGCGATATGGACCGGCGCTTCGGGCGTAGAAACTTGCCCGATCAAAGCGAGCAGCCTGCGCTCCGTCAGGCCGGTAATAACGCCCATCCCGTAGCCCCCGGGATATGCGCTCTCCATGCATTCCCCCCGCAGTTTGACGAGAGTCAGCGCATCGTCAAAAGCCAGCGCTCCGGAGGCGACGGCGGCTGCGAAGGCCCCGACCGAATGCCCGGCGACCATGTCCGGCACGATGCCTTCCGCTTGCAGCGCGGCGGCGGCTCCGACCCCGGCCGCGAGCAAACAGATTTGCACCCAAACCGTGGAGCGAAGATGCCGGTCATCGTCCACGGACAGCACGTCCAGCCGCAGCACCTCGCTTGCTTCTTCCAATACAGCCTTGACAGCCGGATGATCCGGCAAACAATGCAGCATGTCCGCGTGCTGCGAGCCTTGTCCGGGAAACAAAAAAACGATGCTCATCGTATCCTCCTATCCGCTTGCGGCGACCAGGGATCGGCCGTTAACCACGGCCCTTCGAAAGTCCGCAGCAGCACCTGGCGCTCTCCGCGGGCGTACTCGATCAGCGACACAGCGCCATAAGGGGTTTCGATCTGCATGTCGAGGCGAACCGGCAGCACATCCTGCAGCCGGAGCAAGCCGCATGCTTCCTTAACCGACAACGGGGCATCCGCCCGAATCGTCACATCCAGGTCGCTTCCTGGTCCGGCGGTTTCCGCGCCGCTCGCCAGCTCGAAGCCGACGCTGCCCGCCGGTCCCCATGCGGCGCCCAGCCCTGTGAAAAAAACGTCCGCCTCCTCCAGCGCGGCGATGGCCGGCACGAGCCCGGAGCGGGGAGCGCTCCGCCATGCTTTGCTTGCCGCAAGCTGCTGCGGCGTTATCCTTTCGATGGCGTCGCCAAGGGGCAAAAAGGCGGCATAACGCTCGTTCCGCCTGCGCCCCCGCACGCCGACCGGAGCCGCCCCCTGCAGCCAGGCGGCCCGGCGGACGACGACAAAGGGTGCTCTTGCCAGCGATGCTTCGACCCAGGCAAGCTCCGGTACCGCTGCGCCGCGGGCGAGTGCGCCGGGACGGATGCGCACAATGTCATGCGGCGTCAGTTCCACAGCGCAGCCATGCGTTCACGTACGCGGATCGAAGCGGCCCGGCCGGTGCGGGCTGCGTCGGAAGCAAGGCGGCCGCCCAGACCGCCGTCCCCGGTGCGGACGATCGCGATAGCGTCCGCCAGCAGGCCGCGGACGCGCTCCACATCGTCCGCTTCCGGAGCGTCCGCGCGAATGCCGCCGATCAGTTCGTCCACGGCGCCGAGCGAAGCGAACGACTTGATGTCGTAGGCGGTCGCCGGCACTTTTCGGGCGGCTTCCTCCAACTCCGCGACCGTTCTGCGGGTGACGCGCGCCGCCGATGTTTTGGACATGACCTGCACGACGACGCCCGGGTCGTCCAGAGCGAGAATCCGGCTAGCCTGCAGGCCATGCGCCAGAAAAGCGCCGGAAATGGCATTGCCGACGAGCAGCGCAATCACCGGATGTCCGGCGAGCCGCGCCGATGCATAGGCGTCGACGGCCGCCGCGCAGGCCAGATGGATGCCGAGCAGCTCCTCCATGTAGCCGTAGGCTTGGCTCGGCACATCGACGATGGCGACGATGGCGCGCTTATGCCCGCCGGCGTCCTGCTCGATGGCGTCGCGAATATGCCGCGCTAGCGTCCAGCCTTCGTCGATGCCGACTTCGCCTTTGCGGGCCCGCGGAAACCGGCTGTTCGGATTCGGCGCGACCGCTATGTAGCGGACGCGTTCCTTGCCGAGCGCCGCATCCGCGCAAAGCACCGCCGGAGCGCCGGGGAGCGGGCTTCGCGAAGCGCCGGACAACCGCTCGAACCACGTTCGTCCGCGGCTGTCCGAACTGCCCGCGGTTTCGCTCCATCTTTGCTCCAACCACGCGACGGAGCCGCCGGAAGCTGCCGTACTTTCCGTTCCCCACAGCGTGCGCAGCGTTTCTCCGCCGATTTTTACGGCGGGATCGATTGCGGCAAGCTTGCCCAGAAAGCGCTCCACATCCGCGCTTCGGTGTACGGGCGGAATGCCGCGGCCGAACGATTCCCCGACGGCCCTGCGGACCGCTTCCGCCGTATCGTCGGCGAGCATATCGGCAAGCGCCGTCCCTTGCCGCTGCTCGCCGCCCGTCGTTCGCCAGATCAGGCGGCGGTCGCTTGCATCCAGCTCGGCGATCCCCGCTTCCTGCTCGATCACTTCAGGCCCGTTCAGCCCGAGCCGGCCCTGCTTCGTCATCACGAGCCGGCTGCACAGCGCAGCGCAGATCGACATCCCGCCGAAGCAGCCGATCAAACCGGGAATGACGCCGACGACCGGCACGAACCCGCGCAGCGCGACAATGGCGGCACCGATCTCGGCGATCGCCAGCAGCCCGTAGTTGCCTTCCTGCAGGCGCACGCCCCCGGTATTCAGCAGCAGCACGGGCAGCACAGGCTTGCCGTCCCGGCAATCCCGCAGCGCGAGCTCCAGCGCTCCGGCCATTTTGGCTCCGGCCACTTCACCAACGCCGCCGCCCTGAAACGCGCCGTCCATGGAAATGACGACGGCAGGCTTGCCGCCAAAACTTCCGCGGGCGACGACAACCCCGTCATCGCTTTGCGGAACGATGCCCTGCGCTGCGAGATGGGGCGATTCGAAACGTTCGAACGGGTCGAGCAGTTCCCTGAACGTTCCATCGTCAAGCAGCGCTTGAGCGCGTTCGCGGGCATTCAGCTCGATAAAGCTTGTCTCTTTTTGCGTGCGCACATTCATCGTTCCAACACCTCGATTGCTTGGGCCAGCCGCAGCGAGACCACGCCGGGCGTTGCGCCGTAATCGTTAATCTGTATGGACGCCGCAATCGGATGCATATAAAAAAATTTATCGAGCACGGCTCTCCACGTTTCTTCAAACCCTTGCACCGACGTACGGATCCGTACGTGCGCATGCAAGCCGGCGGAAGGCTCTACCAATATTTCCAAATCTCCCGATCCGACGGCTCCCACGTGGGCCCGCGCGGCAAGCTTCCGCGCAGCATCATATTGAAAGTTCAGCGTCTCCAAGTTTCGTACACCTCCGTTAGTGATTGAGCGGCACAGCCGTGGGCCGCAGTCCGTCGGCCGGAGCGGAAGCCATCCGCTCCAGACTGTCCAAAAACAAAGCGGCGGCAAGCAGATCCGCGCTGCCTCCGGGGGATATGCGCAGCCGGACACACGTTTCGGCCAGCCTCTGCAAGAGAAACCACCCTTCGGGAGCGGACGTTCCGCCCGCAGCGAGGATGTTTTGCGCGCCCTGCTGCGCCTCCCGGAGCGCTTCCATGCCGCCCCGGTGCAGCAGGCACGTATCGTCGAGCCGGCTCATGACGGCCAGCAGCGCGTCCAGGCGGGCCAAAGATTCCGGCACGCCCCGTCTGCGGGCTTCCCGCAGCGCCGGCAAGGCGGCCTCGATAACATGCGGAAAAGCCTGCTCGGCTTCTCCGCGGGCCCCCGCCGCCCCGAACCGCTGCCGGACTCTGCTTCCGTTCGATTCGCGCGGGGGATGGAAGCGGTCCGGGTATTTGGCGATTTCGCCGGCGATGGCGGCGATTCGCTCCGGCGCGGCGCGCCGCCCGGCGATGGCCGCTCCCGCCGTCAGCAGGCCGAGCGCCCAGATCGCGCCGCGGTGGGTGTTGATGCCGCCGGTGGCGGCCATCATCCGCGCTTCCGCGTCGCGCCCGAGCTGCGCCAGCCGTTCGCGAAGCGGCTGGCCGGGAGCTTGCCCGCAAGCGGCGCGGGCCATCAGCGCGAAGCCTTCGCGGAGCGAATGCGCGGAGCGGATCATCAAGCCGATGTGCAGATCGGCGTGGGCGCCCGGGCCGCTGCGGTCGACGAGGCCCGGCTTCGGCGTCAGCTCCGCTTCCTCGATGAGCGCGGCGACGGCCAGCCCGGCAAGCTCATCGGCTTCCGCCGGCGCCGGCTGCGGTAAATGACAGGTGCAGGTGAGCTTCATCATTTACCAGCTCCTGAATTTGGCCGGCGGCTCATACAAGCCTCCGGACCAGCCGACCAGTTCCTCGACGCTTCGCGCGGCGAGCAGCGACCGTTTGGCATCGGTGCGGCGGACGCCCAGATCTTCCGGGAACGCGACAAGCCCGTCCGCACGCAGCTGATCGTTAAGCGCGTAATCGTGGATTCTCCCGAGCGGAGTAACGCCGGCGACGGCGGCGATGGCAAGCTTGCGTTCCTCCAGGTTCCGTGCTTTGTACACATAAGCGACGCCTTCTTCGGTGACGACATGCGTCACGTCGTCGCCGTAGATCATGACCGGCGCAAGCGGCAAGCCGGCGCTCCGGCCGACTTCGATCGCGTCGAGCGATTCGACGAAAGTGGGGATGCCCCCGCGCTGGAACGTTTCGACCATCTGGACGACAAGCTTGCGGCCGCGCACGAGCGGATGGTCCGCCGTTTTCATGTCGAGCCAGGCGGGCGTCGGGTGCCTCCGCCCCCGCGGGTCGTGCCCCATGTTAGGGGCGCCCCCGAAACCGGACAGCCGGCCCGACGTCACGGTGGAAGAATGGCCTTCCGCATCCATTTGCAGCGTGGAGCCGATGAACAGATCGACGGCATATTGTCCGGCCATCTGGCAGTAGGCGCGGTTGGAGCGGAGACTGCCGTCGGGGCCGGTGAAGAACACGTCCGGCCGCGCCGCGACGTACGCCTCCATGCCGACCTCGCCGCCGAAGCAGTGCACGCTCTCGACCCAGCCACTTTCGATCGCCGGAATGAGCGTCGGATGCGGGTTGAGCGCCCAATGCCGGCATATCCGGCCGCGCAGTCCGAGCGATTCGCCGTAGGTGGGGAGCAGCAGTTCGATAGCCGCCGTGTTGAAGCCGATGCCGTGATTCAGGGATTGCACCTGATGGCGTTCGTAGACGCCGCGAATGGCCAGCATGCCCATCAAAATTTGAATGTCCGTAATTTGCCGAGGATCGCGCGTAAACAACGCCTCCAGCGGATAAGGCTTGTCGGCGGGGACGACGACGTCGACCCAGGAAGCCGGAATATCGACGCGCGGCAGCTCATCGACGATCTCGTTGACCTGCACGATCACGATCCCGTTACGGAAGGCCGCCGCTTCGACTATCGCCGGCGTCTCTTCCGTATTCGGCCCCGTGTACAGGTTTCCGTGCCGGTCCGCCTTGTCCGCAGCGACGAGCGCAACGTCGGGAATGAGGTCGACGAACATGCGGGCGTACAGCTCCAAATAAGTATGGATCGCGCCGATTTCCAACTTGCCGTCCTCGACCATTTGGGACATGCGCAGGCTCTGCGGCCCCGAAAAGGAAAAATCGACTTTCCGGGCAATGCCATATTCGAAAATATCGAGGTGCTCGCGCCGCGAGATGCTGGATATGAGCATGTGCAGGCCGTGGATTTTGCCGGGATCGACTTTGGCAAGCGCTTCGGACAAAAACGCGGCTTGCTTCTGATTGTTTCCTTCCAGCACGACCCTGTCGCCAGGCAAAATCAGCGCTTCGAGCGCTTCCACGATGCTGCCTGTCGGCAGCAGTCGCCCTTCCATCAGCCGGCTTGCCTGCCGCAGCCTCCGCGCTTTTTCGTCGCGCCGCGTCGTCCAGGAGCGCGCCGCTTGCGCATGTATCGTTTGATTCATACCGCATCCTCCTCGTTCGGGGTACTAGGAGTCTGACCGACATCGGACAGACTCCTGTATGTGTATCCTTTTGAAAATAGTATACAGGTAGTCTATACATATCGGATAATATATAATTATGTATAAGAATTATATTCAATATCGAATAGATGAGGGGTTGCCATGGAGCTGCTTCAGCTAAAATATTTTCAAACCGTCGCCAGGCTGGAGCATATGACGAAGGCGGCGGCGGAGCTTCGCATTCCGCAGCCTGCGCTGAGCAAAATGATTTCCGCGCTGGAGAAAGATTTGGATGTCAAACTGTTCGACCGCACCGGAAAATATATTCGTTTGAACGCATATGGCAAAGCGTTCCTCCGAAAAGTGGACACCGCCATCGCGGCTTTGGAGGACGGGAAGAGGGAGATTCGGGATATGTCGGGGGAGACCGGCGGCAGCATCGAGCTTGCCGTTCTGGTCGGCTCGCACCTGCTGCCGGATTTGCTCGCTTCCTTCCGGCTAAAGCATCCGCAAATCGGCTTTCACTTGCTGCAGCATGCTTCCCTCGCGGCGATGCGCTCCGATTTCGATCTGTGCCTGTCCTCTTCGCCCGTGCCCATTCAAGGCGTGGAGAGCAGAGCGCTGCTTACGGAGGAAATTTTTCTTGCGGTGCCCTGCGGCCACCGGCTGGAAAGCCGCGGAAAAATCCGGCTGAGCGAAGCGGCGGACGAGGGGTTCGTCAGCCTGCGGCCGGGCAAAAACTTGCGGGAAACGGCGGACGCGCTGTGCCGGCAGGCGGGATTTGCCCCCCGCATCATTTTCGAAAGCGACGACCCTGCGACGGTCCGCGGATTGATTCGGGCCGGACAAGGCGTCGGCTTCATCCCTTCCGTGACCTGGGGAGGAGCGACCGGCTCGGCCGTCGAGCTGCTTCGGATCGAAGAGCCGAGATGCGAACGCACGATTTGGCTGTCGTGGTCCAAAGACAAGTATCTCACCGAAGCTGCGGCAAGATTCCGCGAATTTACAGCGGACTATTTCAGACAGATGGCGCAGAGAGAACCGGCTGGCCGGCAGGGGACGAGAGCGGATTTTTGAAAATAGGTTGTAATTATCTGAAATTTCTGATATGAATAGTTCATCGAAATTTTTGGGCGTGTTACTGGCGTAAACGTGGAGTACCACGAGGGAGCACAGCCTTTATAAGCCGTACGCCTGGGCAAAGTATTCGGTCATTGACCGGATGCTTTTTTTATTATTTTCAGGGGAGATGAGCCTATGGAGCAGGTACGGCAGGCAAGAAACGTAGCGATATTGATTTTTGAGGGGGTTGAAGTGCTGGATTTTGCGGGCCCGTTCGAAGTGTTTACAACAGGAAGCGGCAGAGGGAAAGACTTCCGGGTCTATACGGTGGCCGAACAGGAGGGACCCGTTGCCGCATCGGGCGGCTTGAGCGTTACCCCGGGGTATACGATCCGCAATTGTCCGCCTCCTGATATTTTGCTCGTACCCGGCGGCCGGGGGGCGCGAAAAGAAATGCATAACGAGACGCTTACCGATTGGATTCGCGAGGCGTCGCGTCAAGCGGAGCTTGTTTTGTCGGTGTGCACCGGGGCTTTAATTTTAGCCAAAGCGAACCTATTGGAAGGATTGAAGCTTACGACGCACCGTCTGGCAATGGACGAATTGCGGGAAGCGGCCCCGAAATCGTCGCAAATATTGGAAGATGTCCGGTATGTGGATAACGGAAAAATAATTTTGTCCGCCGGTGTATCTGCGGGGATCGATATGTCTTTGTACGTTGTAAGCAAGCTGCTTGGAGAAGAAAGACGCCGGGAAACGGCAAACATCATGGAGTGGCAGTAAACCCCCGAAAATCAGCTTGTGGATAAAGTGGCAGGTTAGAGGAACCGGAGGTGGTACAGCCGATCTTCCACAATCCGCGCCTCCCCTGCACGGGTTGTGGCGCTGAAGTGGACACGCCTCTTCTGTTCTGGCTGAGGATCTGGAGCGGGTGGCATGGCGACTCCGCAAGTAGAAAGCCTGCAAAAGTGCAGGCTTTTTCTGCAAAAGTGGTACATTTTGGAGAAAAGCCTGCGATTGTGCAGGAATTTTCGATTGAAACGGGCCTGGGCTCATGTTCGCGGCGAAAAGCCTGCACAATTGCAGGAATTTTTCGTGGACGGCGCATTCGTTGAGCAAAAACTGCACTTTTGCAGGTTTTCTTCGGGCAACGAGGCAGATTGTGCGGTCGGCGCTGACGTGTGGGTTTCTGGACAGCCTGGATAGTGCGGCAATTTCAGTAAAACCGAGTCAGAGCCCCTGTATCCGATGAAAAGCCTGACATTTGCAGAAATGTTCCTTTACCGGCACAGCACTTTCACTAATTTCCCCCTACGCTGCCAGACAAGATGACTGCCGGCTCCGGCCGTGTGCGTTTATGCCTTTTATCATCATGGGTGCCGCCCAGCAGCACGGAGGCTCTTACAGGCATATCCTGCGCAACCAGGCAGGATATGCCGCCGGCTCCGGCCTTGCGCTTTTGCGCCGCCCAGCGGCACGGAGGCTTCCCTCACCACCCGCGGGGTGGTTTTTTTATTTTGAAAACGCTAAACAAATTTTCCGCTTTATAGGCTATAATAGATGGCATGGCAACAACATATCGAAATATTCGCTCTCAAGCGGAGGAGAGACTGGCTAACGATGGCTAACAGCGTGCTTCAAAAATTAGGCTTGCACATGACCCCGGAGACGAAATACAACTTTTACTGCGATTTCGGCGCCGGCACTTTATTCAGTCTCTTTAATGTCGTTTTCAATCAGTTTTATATTCCGATTGCGATCCGGCAAGGGGCGACCAACCTGGAGGTCGGCATTTTGGCTGCCGCTCCGGCGATCGGCCTGCTGTTTTCGCCGATTTGGGCGTCGCGGATCGAGCAGTCGAGCCCCAAGCCGTTTGTCATCCTTCCGAGTTTGATCGGGAGGCTGCTTCTGTTGTTTCCGGCTTTTTTCGGGCATCCGACAGTGTATGTGGTGACCGCCATCGTCTTTCAGCTTTTAATGGGCATACAGGCGCCGGCTTACGCTGCGCTGGTGACGCGCATGTACCAGCCGGATTTGCGGGGCAGGCTGATGGGCTACGTTCGCGTCGCGATGGGGGCGCTGATGATTCCGCTCGCTTATTTTATCGGCTTCTGGACGGACAAGTCGGGGCCGAGCGGGCCGCTGATCGTTTCCGCCGTAACCGGGGTGCTGTCCATTCTTTCCCTGGCCCGGGTCAAGGAAATAGGCCCGGTCAAAAAGCGCCCTCCGCGCAGCTCGTCCATCCGGGAGCAGTTCAAGCTGGTGAAGGAACACCGGGAGCTGCTTTATTTTTTCGGGGCGACGATGCTTGCCGGTTTCGGCAATATTTTGGCCAGCCCGCTGTACCAGATCATCCAGGTCAAGACGCTGCATTTGAACAATACGGAGATCGGCATTGCGCGGATTTCGTACTATACATGCCTGCTGCTGGCTTATTTTATCGTCGGGTGGGCGATCGACCGGTTCAGCCCCAAGCAGACGCTCGTTTACGGGCTCGGAGCTTACACGGTCGTGCCGCTGCTGTACGGGATTTTCGGCAACTATCCTGCGGTCATTATCGGCAGCGGCATCCAGGGGATCGGCGACGCGATCTGGGATATCGGCATTCTCGCTTACGTATTTCGGGTCACGCCGGGGCGGGAGGCGGTCGTGTTCGGCATGCATTTGATGCTTTTCGGCATTCGCGGGACGATCGCTCCGTTACTCAGCACGGGGCTGTCGAGCCAGGTGCCCGTCGCCGGGCTGTTGATAGCGTCATCGGTTTGCGGATGTATCGGCACCATCATTTTTTTGCTGCAAAAAGGGGACAAGGCGTCCGTCGAATCCGGAATCGCCAAAAATATGTAACACAGCAGCGGAGATCCGGCAGTCATGCCCGGGTCTCTTTTTTATTTGTATTTACATAATCTATACAATGCATATTCGCCGAATCGCGACGGGAATCCATTATAATGTTCATAAAAAGCCTGATTGCTCAAGGGGTATGGAACATGCGGCGGAAGCATCGATTCAAAAGTCTTTTCAGCGGATGGAAAATGCTCGTCTTCGTTACGGTCTCCTACACGGTTCTGTTTCTGATTGCCTCGCAGGGCTACATTATTGGCAAACAATCGACAACGACAATCGAAAAACAATACAACCAAATTATTTTCGACAAAATGGACGGGCTATCCGTAAATATTATTAATTACTTGAACTATATCGACGATTTTGCCCGCACCTTGTCGCTCAAACCGGACCTGATCGGCAAAATCCGGCAGGACCAGGATGTGCCCAAAGAAGAAATCGAGGGATATTTGAATTTTTTTCGCCTGCGCCTTCCTTTGTATATTCAAATTTTGACCGACCGGAATCGCGTGTTCGCGTATCCGCCTATCGATCCGGAAGAAGAGGAGAAATTCAGGCAAACGCTCGCTTCGTTTCCGTGGTATGGGTCGCGCGCTTATTTGAACAACAGCTTTATCAATGCCGACGTAACCGCCGATTTTCATTACAGCGCCTTTCCGCATGCTCTGTACATCAGCAAAAATTTGCTCCAGGACGACCGTTCGCTCGGAACTTTAACCGTCAAGCTGAACGGCTCGGCCATCGAAACGCTGCTCGATACCGTGCGCATCAACCCGCTCAACGCGGTGCTGATTATTTCGTCGGACGGCAAGGTGCTGTTTGAAAATAACCGGTCGGCGGCGGAAATTTCCGGCTATCTGAAATCGCTCGACAGGAAAAGCATCGACGAATTGATCCGCAAAAACGGCGAGGAATCGGGCTCCGGCACAATCCGCATAGAGGGTCAGGACTACTACTATATTTACAAGCAAATTCCTTCGACGGCATGGCAGACGCTCTCGATCATACCCCTAGGTTCCCTGCAGGCCGAAAGCAGCAGCGTATGGCAGACGACCGTCATTACGACGGCTTTTTCCGTGCTGCTGCTGGCAACGTTCGGTTATTTTTTGTACGCGAAGCTCTTGCTCCCTGTCAAACGGATGTCCGGCATCATACGCATTGCGGGAAAAGGCGATACTCCGGCGCGCTACGAATACGAAGGATTCAAGGAGCTTGAGACGCTGAATCAGGGGATTTACCAATTTTTCAACCAGATTCAGACGCAAATTCAAATGATCAAGACGGGCGAAAGCGAGAAAAGAAGGCTGGAGGTGCATGTGCTTCAGGAGCAAATGCGGCCGCATTTTTGGCACAATTCGTTAAATTCCTTGCGCTTTATGGCTGTGCTGCACGGCAATGCCAAGATGGCCGATGCGATCATGGCGCTGACGCGAATGGTCGATTACACGTTGAAAAGGTCGCACGATCTGTTCAGCAAAGTAGAGGAAGAGACGGACTATGCGCTGCAATACGTCAAATTTCAAGAAATGCGCTCGATGCAGCGGATTGAAGTTCGGCTGGATATGGATGAGCGGGCCGCTGCTGCGCAAATCCCCAAATTTACGCTTCAGCCCTTGCTGGAAAATGCGATTATTCACGGCTTTTCCGCGCCGTTTAAAGGGCAGCCGTGCCTTGGCATCGCGGTGCATGCGTCTGACGGCACGCTGACGATCCGGATCGAGGATAACGGCAACGGCATCGGCGGGGAGACACTTCCGTCTTTGTTGCTTCCGGCGAGCGGCGAGGAGCGCAGGACAAGGACCAAGGGGATCACCCTGCTGAACTTGCAGGAACGGATTCGCCTGGAATACGGGAATGGTTACGGCATTCAAGTGTACAGCCGGCCGGGCGAAGGTACCCGGGTCGAGATACGGCTGCCCTTAATCATTAGCGAAGAGAAAGAAGGCGGACGGCTATGAAGGTCATGATTGTCGAGGATGAAGTGCTGGTGAGGCTCGGTTTGAAAAAGTCCATCCCCTGGGTCACGCTCGGCATGGAGCTGGTCTGCGAAGCCGCCGACGGGGCCGAAGCGTACGAAATGTTCGTCAGGCACATGCCGGATATTGTGCTGGTCGATATCGAACTGCCGAAAATGGACGGCTTGCGGTTTATTCAATTTGCCAAAAAGCACCGCGAAGATGCGAAGTTCATTATTTTGACCTGCCAGCAGGATTTCAAATACGCCCGCAATGCGATTCAGCTGCAAGTGTCGGATTTTTTGCTGAAATCGACGCTGGATATGAATGAGCTGTGCCAAATTTTACAAAATATGGCTTTGGAGCTGCGCCTCAAGCGGGCTGGAAGCGGCGAGCCGGACATAGCCGGCGAAGACCCGTCGCTGCGCAGACAACGGTTCGCCCAAAGCTGGCTGAACGGCACGCTGCCGAAGCCGGAAGCGGCCAGCTCGGACGCGCAGCTGCGGGAGTTCGCTTCGGCGCTGCAGGCCGTCAGCTTCCAGGCATGGGCTGTCCAGCTGGGCGCGGATGCAGCGGAGGAGGAGCGGCTCCATCATGAGGAGGCGCTCGAACGGCATGCGGCCGGCCATTTTGCGGGCCGCTGTCTGGGCGCTGTCGCAGACCGGGACAAGCGTCGGCTGCATCTTATTTTCGCGGGTTCTGTGGCCGCCGGTGAAATCAGGCGATGGAAAGAAGACGCGGAGCGCAGGCTGGGAGCGGCGGTAACGGTCGCCGTTAGCGACGCTTTTACGGACCCTTACGACTGGCGGCTGTACGATCTCCAGGCTTGCGGGCTGCTCCAGCTCGAATTTTACGACCGGCTTGGTGATGTGCTGACCGGCAGCGATTTGATCGGCGAAGCGATCGCAGAGCCTGTGCTGGCCGTTCAAACGGAGCTGTACTCGAGCCTGACCGCTCTGCAATTCGCCGACATCCGCCGGCTTGCCCGCAAACTGTGCGAAGCGTTGACGCATCCCCCGTATCTATTCCCCCATACGGTGAAAAACATGTTCACCGAAATGCTGTTCCGCATTTGGACCGCCTGCGAGACGATTGCCGAAGCTTCGCGGATTGCCAACTATCAGCTGGTCGACCGGCTGAATGCCGCAGTCCGTCTGGAGGACTTGCTGCATCTGTCCCTGGAAGAAATCGACCGGATCGAGCAAGCTTTGGCCGACAGCTATGCTCAGGACGATAAAGCCGGAATGGTGCTGCAAATCAAGCAGTATATCAAGTCGAATCTGCACAGGGAATTTTCGCTGCAGGACGTCGCCGACACGTTTCATATGAACCATTCCTATTTGAGCCGCATGTTCAGGGAAGTAACGAATTCCAGCTTCACCGAATATGTGCTGCACGAAAAGACGGAGCTGGCCATGATGATGATGAGAAACGGGCTGCCGCTGACCGAAATTTCCGAGAGGCTGGGCTATCAAAATTTGAGCTCGTTTACCCGGATGTTTAAAAAAGTGCGCGGCGTTTCGCCGTCCCGCTACGAGCATTAACTTGATAAGCCTTTCGTCCGAAGATGATAAATCGGCGCGTTTGCCGAACCCTATTTTACGCCCCCTCTACAAATTCGCAACAAACTGCCCCCGGCGTGCCGACTCCTTTGAAATAGATAAACAAACGGTCAAGCTCTGTCATGTCCAATCGTTCTCTCCGCTTTTATACTGAAAGTGAAAGGTGCGCCATTCTTAATCGGATAACGAAAAAGGAGAGAAATGATCCATGCAAAAGCACTTGAAATGGCTGCTGCTGCCATCTGTCGGTTTGACTCTGCTGGCGGGCTGCGGACAGTCGGCAGGCACGACGGCAAGCACGGCGTCAAGCAAATCCGAGCCCACGCCATCGGCGGCGGCGACCTCGGAGGCAAGCGCCAAGGCGAAGAACGATCCTGTTGAATTGACCTTTTATTATCCTGTCAATGTGGGCGGTCCGGTCATGAAAGTGATCGACGGAATGACCAACAAGTTCATGGAAACTCATCCGAATATCAAGGTGAAGCCGGTCTATACCGGCAACTACGGAGACAATACGATCAAAATCCAGTCCGGCATCCAGGCCAAGCAGCCTCCTGATGTAGCCGTGATGATGTCGACGGAGCTTTACAGCATGCTGGACTCCAATGCGATTATTCCGCTGGACGATTTCATCGCCAAAGACCCCGATATCCATATGAGCGATTTTTACCCGGCGTTTGTCGAAGATACCCAGACAGGGGGCAAAACGTACAGCATTCCGTTCCAGCGGAGCACGATCGTTTTGTACTATAACAAGGAAATGTTCAAGCAAGCCGGACTCGATCCCGAGCAACCGCCGAAAACATGGGACGATCTGATCGAATACGCGAAAAAGCTGAAAAGGGACGGACATGCGGGTCTGGAAATTCCGGGAAATGACGATTCCTATTGGATGCTGCAAATGTTCGCGTTCCAAAACCATACCGATCCGAAGCAAAACCTGATGTCCCAGGACGGCAAAAAAGTGATGTTCGACACGCCGGAAAATCAGGAGGCGCTGCAATTCTGGGTGGATCTGTCCCGCAAGCACAAGGTGATGTCCGAAGGAATCATCGATTGGGCGACGGTGCCGACCGACTTCATCCAAGGAAAAACGGCGATGATGATCCATACGAGCGGCAATTTGACCAATGTGAAAAATAATGCCAAATTCGAATTCGGCGTCGCTTTCCCGCCAATGAAAAAGCAGTACGGTTCGCCGACCGGCGGCGGCAACATGTACATTTTCAAAGATACCGATGCCAAAAAGCAGGCCGCAGCCTGGGAATTCGTCAAGTTCATGACGCAATCGGAGCAAGCAGCGCAGTTTAGCGTAGGAACAGGTTATGTGGGCGTGCGCAAATCCGCTTTCGAAACCGATCTGATGAAAAAGTACGCAGCCGGCTTCCCGCAGGCGCTTGTCGCCCGCGATCAGCTGCAATATGCGCATGCGGAACTGTCCACGCACAATCACGGTAAAGTGTCGACGGCGCTGACGAACCAGATTCAGGCTGCCTTGTCGGGAACGATCGATCCGGCGGGTGCGCTGAAGAAAGCCCAGGAAGAAGCGGAACGCGCACTTGCGCCATTCAATAAATAATCGCCACAGCTCGGCGAAACATGCGGCCCATCGATAGCGCGACACACTCGCTCTTCCGATGGGCGCTGCAATATGAAAGGAGATTGTCCCAAGTGAACGCAATTTGGAGCGAGAGGATGAGACGCAACGGATTGGGCTGGAGCTTGCTGCTTCCTTCTCTGCTGTTTCTCGGCTTGTTCACCTATTATCCGATCGGCAAAACCGTGTGGCTCAGCCTGTTTCAAAAAGATTTGGCGACGCCGACGCCGCTCTTTAACGGGTTAGGCAATTACGCCGCCCTGCTCAAAGATCCCGTCTTTCTGAAAGTGTTCGTCAATAACTTGTGGTTCGCGCTCGGAACGGTGCCGACCTCGATGGCGCTCGCCTTTGCGATGGCGTTATTCGCCGACAAGGCGGTCATGGGGCGGAGCCTCGTTCGCGTCGCCTACTTTTATCCCAACATGATCCCGATGATTGCCGCAGCGAACATTTGGTTGTTCCTTTACACGCCCCGGTTCGGTTTGCTGGCGCAGCTCGCCTCGTGGGTCAGCCGCAAGGAAGTCAGCTTGCTCGGTCAGCCGGACACGGTCATGGGGGCGATGATCGTCATGATGATATGGAAAGAAGCCGGCTATTTCATGATTTTTTATTTGGCGGCTTTGCAGCAAATTCCTAAAGATTTGTACGAGTCCGCTTCCGTGGACGGCATCGGCTTCTGGAGCGTGCTGCGGCGCATTACGATTCCGCTCACGATGCCGACTACGCTGTTCGTGGCTGTCGTGGCCGTTACGAATGCGTTCAAGCTTGTCGACCATTTGTGGATTATGACCAAAGGCGGGCCGGACAATGCAAGCAGCCTGCTCCTGTACTACATCTACGATACGGCGTTCAGCTTTTACGATCAGGGGATGGGGGCGGCGATGACGGTCGTGCTGGTCGTTCTGCTGCTGATCGTATCTTCGCTGCAGTTTTTCGGCTGGGACCGCAAAATCCATTACGATTAAAACGCTCTGCGAAGCGGGTTTCGCCTAGCAGAAAGAGGAGGGATTGCATGGAACGGCAGATCGGGCTGGGGTTTGAACGCGAGCGGAGCAAACGGCATCAACCTTTCATCGAACGGTCCTTGTTGGAACGGAAACGGGGTTTGGCGGCTCGGGTGGTATGGCATATATGCATGCTGGCCCTTGGCATCCTGTGGCTGATTCCTTTCGCCTGGGTAGTCTGGACCGCTTTTCGCCCCAAAAGCGCCGCCCTGGGCTTTCACCCGTCATGGGACTGGACGCTCGACAATTTTGTGAAAGTATGGCACGAAGCTCCGTTCGGGCAATATTATTTGAACACGATACTAATTACCGGCGGGATCTTGTGCGTGCAGCTGTTTACGCTGACAATGGCCGCATATGCCTTTGCCAGAGTCCGTTTCGGCGGCCGGGATCCGCTGCTGATGCTGTTTCTCGTGCAGATCATGATACCGCCGGATGTGCTTATTTTTTCCAACTATCACGTGCTTAGCGAACTGGGGCTGCTGGATACGAAGCTGGGCATCATGCTGCCTTATTTTGCTTCCGCGTTCGGCGTGTTTTTGCTGAGGCAGTCCTTCAAGCAGGTTCCTTATGAGCTGGAGGAGGCGGCCCGGGTGGAAGGAATCTCCGTGATGCGCCTGCTGTGGAGCATTTATGTGCCGTTATCGCGGCCTGTCTACGTTTCGTTCGCCCTTGTTTCCGCCAGCTACCATTGGAACAATTTCCTGTGGCCGCTCATCGTGACCAACACGCCGGCCAATCGGCCGCTTACCGTCGGCCTCGCGATGTTCGCCAAAGCTACGGAATCCGGCGGCCAGTGGACCGAGGTTTGTGCGGCTACGCTGCTCGTGGCGGCCCCTCTTTTTATCGGATTCGTGTTTTTTCAGCGGCAGTTTATAAGCAGCTTCATGCACTCGGGAATAAAAGGCTAGAAGTACGTCTTCCCAAGTAGAGAAGGAGGGCAGCGGAACGATGGATCAGCCTTTATCCAAACTATTTATGTACAAAAGCAGTCTGGACGACCTTCCGGAGCTGGAGCTTCCGGCGGGTTTCAGCTTGCGCCATTTTGCGCCGGGCGAAGAAGAGGTCTGGGAGCGCCTCATTGAGGCCTCGTTCGGGACGAAGATCACGTTCCACGAAAAAATCGGCCGGTTCCCGCATTTTCGCCCCGAGAAGGTGCTGTTTGTGTGCAGCGGCTCCGCGCCGGCAGCTACGGCGACAGCGTTTCAAAATGAGATGACCGACGAACACACCGGCTATCTGCATATGGTCGGAGCTTTGCCCGAGTATGCGGGCAGGGGCCTTGGTTACGGAGCGACCCTTGCGGCGCTGCATCGAATGAAAAGCGAAGGCCGCAAGAGCGCGCTTCTGAAAACGGACGATTTTCGGCTTCCCGCGATCAAAGTGTACTGGAAGCTCGGTTTTCGCCCCAAATTCATGGACGACAGTCAATATGAGAGATGGGACCGCATTCAAACAGCGATTCAGTTGAAATAAGGTGATAGATATGAAAACGCCTTTTATTTCCAGCGGAATGCCGGGCTGGGACAAGGTGCGGCTCTCCTACTGGGAGAACGCTCCACTGCTGGGGATGAACGATGAGGAAATCGAGGACAAGCAGGCCGTTTCCATATACTGCTGCTCCTGCGATGTATCCGGACGCGCCGATATTCATATTGTTCCTGCGGGTCATTGCTATCGGTTCGTACAGCACAGCGGCTCTTTGCTGGTGATCGAAATCGCGCATGCTCTCGTGGATGAAATTGCCTACGAATCCGGGTTCGGATTGACCGGAAGCGTTGAAATCAGGCATAAGGTTCAGCTCCAGGATGAGAAGCTGTGGCAGCTTAGCCGTTGGATGCTGGAGGAAGTGAAGAACGAAGGAGTGAACGGCCCTGCCTACCGGGATGCTTTGGCCAAAATGACCGTGCTTCATTTGCTCCAAAATTACGCGAGCCATACCCGTTCAGCCCCTGCTCCCAGCCGTTCGGCCCAACGGCAAATTTCCGATGTGATCCAATATATGCGCGAAAATCTGGATTCCGATATTCCGCTCTCGCAGTTGGCATCCGTAGCCCATATCAGCTTGCCGCATTTGATCCGCCTTTTTAAAAAACAGACGGGCTATACGCCGCATCAATATTTTATCCGCATGCGCGTGGAACGTTCCAAAGCGTTGATCCGGCACGGAAGAGAGAGCTTGAAAGCGATTGCCAGCCGGACGGGATTTGCCGATCAGGGGCATTTTACGAGAATTTTCAAACGGTTGACCGGAATTACCCCCCTGCAGTATGCAGGCGAAGTCGTTTCCAAGCAAAACGGAGAACGAGTCGGTTCATAAAATCCATACAAAACAAGAAAATTTTGTTCAATGAACGACGCGTTTTGTTCAATAGCAAATTTCCGAAAAGCTTTACGATGAAGATAAGCGCAAAGGAGTGCCGGCCGATCCGCGTTAGGCCGATGCCGGAGTCCTTCGCAGCTCATTCAAATTCGGGAGGAATGAATGATGAAAATGATTAAGAAAATTTCCACGCTGACGGCCGGGTTTATGCTGGCCGCATCCCTCGTCGGCGCAGCTTCGGCAGCGGCATGGCATCAGGTCAGCAGCCAGTCCTATTGGTTGCTCGACGCATTCGAGCGGGGACAAGGCGTCACTTCCGACGGAAGCAGCTGGATTTTCAACTCCAATTACGGTTTGCTGCGCACCGCTCTTGACGGCAAAACGGTTCAAGCCAGAAATGTGCTGGCGATCCCGAGCGACATTTCTGCAGAAGGCGGAAACCACATCGGCGACATCAGTTACTACAACGGTAAAATATACGCCCCCATCGAGGACAGCAGTAACTACCAGCACCCGTACATCGCACTTTTTGACGCACAAACGCTTCAGTACACCGGAACAAAATACGCGCTTCCGTTGAACCTGCATCCGGGCGGTGTTCCTTGGGTAGCGGTTGATGCCGGGCGCGGCCAAGTGTACACGGCCCAATGGAGCAACGCTCCTGTGCTCAATGTATTCAGCCTTGCGGATATGAGCCTGGTCAAAACCGTTCCGCTCAGCCAAACGCTGGACCGCATCCAGGGAGCGGAAGTGTACAACGGGCTGCTGTACGCTTCAACCGACAACGGCGCCGCGAAGTCGGTCTATACGATCGACCCCGACAGCGGCAAAGTCGAGCTTGCTTTCGACCGCAACCTGGGCAGCAACACCGAAGCGCAAGGCATAGCCGTACTCCCGACATCAGGCGGCGCTGTGCTGCACATCCTGGATGTAGGCTCCTCCCGCGTGGACGTGAACTTCCGCCACTACGCACCATAATTGCGGCAGGCCGCAATGAACGAACGCCTCCAAAACCGGGAGGCGTTTTTGTTTTGGCCGCCGCCCGCGGGCTGGGGCGGGCGGGTTGGGTGAGGCCAGGCGGGCTAGGCGTGCCGGGAGGGTTGGGTGAGACCGGACGGGCTAGGCGTGCCGGGAGGGTTGGGCGAGACCGGACGGGCAAGGGGGGCCGTTGGGTTGGGCGAGGCCGGACGGGCAAGGAGGGCCGTTGGGTTGGGCGAGGCCGTGAGGGCTAGGCAAGACCGGACGTGCTAGGCGATTCCGGGCGGCTAGGCGAGGTTGGGAGAGGCCCTGGCGGGCTAGGCGTGCCATGGGGGCTGGGCGGGGCCGTGAGGGTTGGGCGAGACCGGACGGATTAGGTGAGGCCGTGAGGGTTAGGCAAGACCGTGAGTGCTGGCCGAGACCGGACTCGGGTTGGGTGAGGCCAGGCGGGCCAGGCAGGGGAAAGCATGCGAAAGTGCAGGCTGTTGAGATGCCCGACGCCCAGCGCAGATAGCCCATATGCCTATCTGCGCAAAGAAAGCCTGCAAAAGTGCAGGCTTTTTTGCAGGAATCGGCTCGTTTAGAGGAAAAGCCTGCAAAAGTGCAGGAATTCCTTTCGAAGTAGAGGCTGAGCGCGTGAATTCGCTGAAAAACCTGCAGATTTGCAGGAATTTTGCTCGGCAAGCGCATCTTGGCGCAAAAGGATGTACTTTTGCAGGTTTTTTCCGTGCAGCCCGCCAGATGCGTCGGCTCCGGCGGGCTGCGAGACGCTATTAGGGTACTCCGGTACCTGAGGTGGGCGGAACAAACAATCGTTGACAATAGTCTCCGGCAAAGTATATAGTTAATATATATATTGTATAATTAATATATTTGTTAATCATTATTTTGCGGAGAGGATGAAGCAAGTTATGGCTAACCGGTTGACGATTCATACGGATGTGGTTACAGGAACGATTAACAAAAACATCTACGGTCATTTTGCCGAGCATCTCGGGCGCTGTATTTACGAAGGCATCTGGGTGGGAGAGGATTCGCCGATCCCGAATACGCAAGGAATTCGCAACGACGTTTTGGAAGCGCTGCAAAAGCTGCAAGTTCCCGTGCTCCGCTGGCCGGGCGGCTGTTTCGCGGACGAATACCATTGGCGCGACGGCATCGGCCCGCGCGAGACGCGCAAAAGAATGGTGAACACCCACTGGGGCGGGGTCGTCGAAAACAATCACTTCGGCACGCACGAATTTATGCTGCTGTGCGAGCTGATCGGCTGCGAGCCGTATATTAACGGCAACGTCGGCAGCGGCTCCGTGCAGGAAATGCAGGAGTGGGTCGAATACATCACGTTCGACGGGGAGTCGCCGATGGCCAATTTGCGGCGGGAGAACGGCCGGGAAAAGCCGTGGAAGCTGCAGTATTTCGGCGTTGGCAATGAGAACTGGGGCTGCGGCGGCAATATGCGCCCGGAATATTACGCGGACGAATATCGCCGCTACCAGACTTATGTCCGCAACTTCGGCGGAAACGAAGTGTTCAAAATCGCTTGCGGACCGAACTCCAGCGACTACCACTGGACCGAGGTGCTGATGAGGGAAGCGTCGCAGCATATGCGCGGATTAACGCTTCATTACTACACGGTGCCGGGCCCGACTTGGCAGGACAAAGGCTCGTCCACCGATTTCAACGAGCAGGAGTGGTTCAGAACGCTTCAGAAAACGCTCGTCATGGATGAATTGATTACGAAGCATTCGCAAATTATGGACCGCTACGATCCGGAGAAAAAAGTCGATCTGATCGTCGATGAGTGGGGGACGTGGCACGATACCGAACCGGGAACGAATCCGGGCTTCCTGTACCAGCAAAATACGATGCGCGACGCGCTGGTCGCCGGCATTAATTTAAACTTGTTCCACAAGCATAGCGACCGGGTGCGTATGGCGAATATCGCCCAAACCGTCAACGTGCTGCAGGCGATGGTGCTGACGGAAGGCAAGCAAATGCTGCTGACGCCTACATATCATGTTTTTGAAATGTACAAGGTGCATCAGGATGCGGAAGCGTTGGACATTCATCTGGCCAGCGATTCTTACGAGCTGGACGGAGAAATGATTCCGCAAATCAGCGCTTCGGCTTCCCGGGACAAAGACGGGCGGATTCACATCAGTCTGTGCAATTTGCACCACAATGAGACGGCGGCGATTGAAACGCGGTTGGAAGGACTGCCGGCAAACCGCAAAGTTGCGGGACGCATTCTGGCCTCGTCCGAAATGAACGCGCATAATACGTTCGAACGCCCGGACTACGTTCAACCGGCTGCATTCGAGGGCGCCAGCTTGAAGGACGGGACGCTAAGCGTAAGCTTGCCGCCGATGTCCGTCGTTGTGCTGACGCTGGCATAGCGCATGGAAGCGGGAAATGTCAAAACCGGCAAGCCGTGCAGAGGGTGCATGGCACAGCCGGACGACGGGTATGCCGCGGCAGAAGTATCCAAGCTGCTGGCCAGGCTTGAGGGAAAAGTCCCTTTTGCGACTGCGGACGTATACGACAGGCGGCTTGCCGCCTGCTCGTCCTGCGCTTCCTTGCTGGGGAACCACACGTGCAGGCACTGCGGCTGCTTTGTCGCCGTCCGGGCGCGGATGAAAGACGCCCACTGCCCCGAACCGCTTGGCACGCGCTGGGCGGAGTAAGGGGGGGCTGCTATCGCGCTTTGCAGTAATGTATCGCTGCCACCGCACCACGCGCTTTGCAGCAATGTATCGCCGCCACCGCACTGCCGCGCTATGCAGAAATGCCAAAAGACGCCTCATCCCGCTTGCTGCGCGGTTCGGGGGCGTCTTTTTGCAATTCCCGAGCAGAGGGGGAGTCAACTACACAATCGTACTTGTGCCATCGAACAGATCGGGATCGCTCGTATTCGTGACGCTGTTCGGATTGTTCGTAATCGTGCCGAAGCTGTCCCCCGGTGAAAACGAGTTGGCTCCCGCATGCATCTTATTGCTGCTTGACAGCACGATAAAACCGGTGTCTCCGATTTGCACACTGGAACTGTTTGAAACGTTATTGATTTTGATGCTTCCGACAATGGAATTCACCCGGCGCTCCCCCTCCAGCTATGCGTGCATCCAATAAACCATCGTATGTAAATGTTTGCCCAAATGTCACTGCCAATATTGCGCGTCCATACCAAGAGCCGAGACAAGTGCGTCCCGGCCCATGATATGTGCTTTATTTAAATTCAGCTTTGATCAGGTTTGGGTCTACTGCTTTCAGCAAGCTAAGATCATGATAAGTATCGGCTTTAGGTATGGTTTTGATATTGCCTACGCTCTTGAGGTACTCGCCTACGGCTGCGCCGTTGCTGCCATTCACATAGGTATCGTCCACAACCATGGCGTACACGTTCCGATCCATAATTTGCGTAAGCTCTTCAACGCTCAGGTGCAGCTCAGGCGCAAGAATTTTAATGGCCTCTTTGCGATTCATGTTGATGTAGTCGGTCGCTTTTTTCAAAGCAACGAGAATGGCTTTAATCGTGTTCGGATTTTTCTTTGCATATTCATCCGAAACCTGTATGGTTGTATGTACGCTCATCCAGTCGACGCTGCCTTTTTTGTCAGGAAGCTCGCTCTGGGTACCGCTGAAAAGAAACTTGCCTCCGCCTTGAATCGCTTTGGTGATGAACGGCTCCCAACAGGCCATGGCATCGATATCGCCTTTTTGCAGTGCGACGACGGCATCGCTTGGCGCGAGGTTGACATATTTGATTTTGCTGACATCGACGCCAAGCTCTTTGCCCATATTGTCAATCGCGATCTTCACATCGGCGCCGTTCGGAATGCCGATTGTTTTGCCTTCCAGATCTTTGGAGCTTTTCAGATCCAGCTTTTTCGAGCCGACAACCGCTTGCGTACCGGCGATTTGCGCCAGCGGGGCGACAATTTTGACAGGAACGTTCGAGGATTTAAGGATGATATCCATGAAATTCGTTTGAATGCTGACAGGCGCGCTGCCACCGGCAACCATCGGTCCGATATCCGGTCCGCTTTCGATTAATTGGCTCGTAACGTTCAGTCCAGATTCCTTGAAATAACCCAGCTTATCCGCAATAATTTGCTGGGAGGAGATTTGCGCATCGCGCACGCCGACTAACGTAACGTCTTTCGTCTCCGGGATTATGGCTGCCGCCGGAGTCGCCGCCGTTGCAGCTGCAGTTGCTGCCGGCAGTGCTGATGACGCCGGAGTCGCCGCCGCAGTCGCTTCCGGGGCCGGGGTGCCCGTTGCCGCTTCTTTGGTACCGCATGCTGCCAGAACTACAGCCGCTGTTGCGATTAAAGCTAAAATTTGAACACATTTTCCTTTGTTTTTCATTGTTTTCCCTCCGCCTATCGTCTCTTTTTTAAATTGCCGCCTGATTGATGCTATTTCTCAACCGCATCGCGCATGCCTCCCTTGCGCCAAGCCAAGACCCTCCTTTCCAGCAGTTTCACCAGATAGGAAAACAAGCTGTATGCGAGACCGATCAAAATAATCGCGACAAACATATTGGAAATTTTAAAATAATTTCTGGCATCGACGATAATGTAACCTAATCCGGATTTGGCGCCCATCATTTCGGAAACGATCAAGGCCGAGAACGATAATCCCAGGCTGACGCGGGCGCCGACGATAAAATTGGGAATAGCCGAAGGAATCATGACGCGCGTGAAAATTTGCCTTTCGGATGCGCCCAGGCTGAGGGCTGAACGAATCAAAGTCGAGGGAACCGATTTAAATCCGTCGACGGTGTAGACAAGCACGGGAACAAATGTAGTCCACGCAATAAGCAACATTTTAGGGAACTCGCCAATGCCGAACCAGATGATAAACAGCGGAAGCAAGGCTAAAGCCGGAATTGGGCTTACGAGATTGAGTATGGGGGACATCCATCGTTCCACGGCCCGGAATTTGCTCATGAGGACGCCGACGGCTACGGCCAACAGGCAGCCTGCGGCAAAGCCGACGGCGATCCGGATCGAGCTGGAGATCAGACTTTGCGCAATAAGCCCCGTTTTGGCCAACAACCAGGCGTCGGACAGCACAAGAGAGGGAGGGGGCAGGAAAAGCGGATTAAACCAGGCAAACGTTTCGTTCACTCGGGCAAAAGCTTCCCAGACGGCGAAAAAGGTCAAGAACGGCAGCGCATTCCACTTTTCCAAATAACCGTTCCGGGCGGCTTTGCGTTTCTTGGGCGACGCCGTCTTTTTGGCTATGGCCTTGAACTGCTCGCCGCTGTCCGCGACTGCCGATGTAGTGGTATCGTTCATCAAACGGCCTCCTCCGCATCATCTTCCATCAGAATCCGTTCGATTCTGTGCATCGCTTCGCGAAATCCGGGGGATTCGAACGTCCTTGGATGCTCGATTCGGACCGGGAACGCATCAGTAATTTCGCCGTCCTTCATCACGACGATCCTGTCGGCCAAATAGACGGCTTCGCTGATGCTATGCGTGACGAAAAGAATCGTCGGCTTCAGTTTTGCGCAAATCCTTCGCAGTTCTCTGCGCATCATATCCCGGGTCAAAATGTCGAGTGCGCCGAACGGCTCATCCATCAGCAAAATTTCAGGCGAGCTTGCCAGCGCTCTCGCAATGCCGACACGCTGTTTCATCCCTCCGGAAAGCTCGGCAGGATAATGGTTGGCGTACTTCTCAAGCCCCACCAGAGTTAGAAACTCCAGGCCGATTTCCCGGGCTTTGGCCTTGCCGGCTCCTTGCACCTCAGGACCGAACGAAATATTTTCGAGCACCGTGTACCAGGGAAATAAAGCGTGGTCCTGAAACACCATCCCGCGAGACTTCGACGGCCCCTGAATGCGTTCCCCGTCGACCATGATCGTTCCCTCGTCCGGGAGCAAGTACCCGGCTACCATATTGAGGAGCGTCGATTTGCCGCAGCCGCTGTGCCCCAAGATGCAAATAAATTCATGGGCATACACGGTCAGGTCGATATTTTTCAAAACGATGCGGTCTTCGTACCTTTTACCTGCTTGCTGTACCGTCAGTTTCATTCCTTCACCCCTCTATGCGCATTGTGTCTGCTGCGTTGTATGCGATTTAGGCCGTATTTCCAATACGAGATTGTATACAACCGTGAGCAAAAAAATGTGGTTCTCCCCGGTCACTTTTTGGCTGCCAAATGCTCCCTGGACTTGAAAATTTCAGCTAGCGTATTGGCCGGCGCGCCTTTCTCTTCAAAATCGAGATAGGACTCGATGTCCTTCAGGTGTTCAATGATGAGCCGCCCGGCGAGTTCCTCGTTTCCCGATTTCATCGCTTGCAGGATCTGCTCATGATCGCGGCAGTACACATTTTTCCTCATGCCATAAAAAGCAATAATGACATACGTGAGAGAGATGAGTTCTTCCAAGTATCGAAAATAGTAGTAATTGCGGGCCAGCTCGCCGATTCGCAGGTGAAAGTCGCCGGCGATCCGCAGCGCCCCAAGCGGGTCGCCCTGCCGGTGTGCTTCATGCTCTTCTTTCAGCAGCTTCCCAAGTTGTTGAAATTGCGCTTCCGTCAGCGTTCTGCAAACTTTCTTAATGGCTGCAGCCTCAAGCACTCTGCGCATTTCGAATACTTCTTTAGCTTCGTGGATCGAAGGGCATGAGACGAACGTTCCTTTGTAAGGGATGACCGTCACCAGTTTCTCGCTTGCCAAACGCCGCAGCACATTGCGTACCGGCGTTCGGCTGACTCCGAACGATTCAGCCAAAACCTCTTCGACGAGCTGCATATTAGGGCGAAGCTTTTGCTTGAAGATGGCGTCCTTGATTGCCTTATACATGTCTGCTTCAATCGCTTGTAACATGAGAACATGTTCTCCTAGTCATTATTTGTTGGCCGTTCACCGTGATGGTAATATAAAATAACTTTTAAGGTCAATATAATTGACATAAAATTCACTCATTTTAGCGCAGACAACAAGAAATCACTTAAAATTTTGTTGAAAAATATAAATGAAAGCCATGAAATTCACTTGAATCTCTTTTTCATGTCTAATAAAATGACATAAAAACGCCCCCAAAACCGTTAGGCGATGGAGGCGTTTACGTATAGGAGCGATTCAGTGTCAGAACGGGGGGAGGGCAGCCCCGTTATTAGTTGCTTGGCCGAGATAATGCGGCCGACCGCAGTACGGCGTCCATGATGCCGGGAAAGCGCTCATCGAGATCTTCCGCGCGCAAGGTGAGCATATGCTGCGTCCCCTGGACGCGGACGTTTAACACGCCTGCTTCCCTCAGCGTACGGATATGATGAGTCAGTGTCGATTTGGCCACGGGATAATGAAAACTGCTGCACATCTGTTCGCCGGAGCGGGCGATATTGCACACGATCTCAAGACGGATCGGGTCGCTTAACGCAGCAAGCACGGAAGTCAGGTGGATATCGTCCCGGTTCGGATGGTATAAAATTTTCATCGCTGCTCCCCCCCCTTGTGTAGAAAATGTTAATATAGAAAACATAATTGCATTATAACATACCCCATGTTATATTTTAATAGTTCGATGATTATAGTACAATAGTATCTTTTTTGGATATTATTGTTTATTTTTAAGGAGGTTTTATGACTACCAAATCCATTCCTGTTCTCGCCGGCGCTGAAGGCAGCAGCGTAGTTTTCAGGGAAAAGCTGATCATTCCGCTGCTCGGTTTCGTCCTCATTCTGGTCATTATGAACACGATGATGTTCAATTTGGCTTTGCCGAAAGTAGCCCAGGAATTTCATTTATCCTCGACATCCGCATCATGGATCGTGACCGGCTATTCCATCCTGTTCGCGATCGCTTCGATCACCTACAGCAGGCTGTCGGATTTTATTCCGATACGCCAACTGCTCACGATCGGGCTGCTCTGTATGGGAGGAGCGTCGATTATCGGCTTTTTCAGCCATAATTTTGCCCTGCTGCTGAGCGCCCGCTTGATTCAAGCCTCCGGAGCAGGCTCGGTGATGAGTCTGGCGATCGTCCTGATCACCCGCTTTGTTCCTTTGTCGCGCAGAGGCAAGGCGATGTCGCTGATCACATCCGCAGCTTCGCTCGGCCTGGGGCTGGGACCGGTCGCGGGCGGCGCGATTACCCAATATTTGGGCTGGAACGACTTGTTCATCGTTACGGGTCTCTCGCTTTTTCTCATTCCGGTATTGTACCGCCTCCTGCCGCAGGAAGAAACGGTGCACGGCTCGTTCGACTGGCTGGGCGCGGCGCTGATCGGCATCGGCTCGACGGGGCTGCTGCTGTTTATGACGAACCGGTTCGTCATCGCACTCATCGTTGGCGTCGTTGCCCTGGTGCTGCTCTGGATTCGCATTCACCGCGCCGCCAACCCGTTCGTTCAGCCGAAGCTGTTCACGAACAAACCGTACCTGCTGCTCGGCTCGATGGGCGTCGTTTCCTACATCAACAACTTCGCGGCGCTGTTTTTGCTTCCGCAAGTGCTGGCCCACCTCTACGGATTAACGCCCGGACAATCGGGGCTGATTCTTTTCCCGGGAGCGCTGGTGTCGATGCTCGCTTCGAACAGTATCGGCAAAATGATCGACCGTTTCGGCAACGCCGTTCTGCTGCGCTACGCGCCTTGGCCGATTTTTGCGTCAGGCGTTTTGTTCGCCTTGTTCGCGTCGCATTCGTTTTATATCATTATGCTCGTGTACGTGCTTTTGATCGTAGGATTTTCCACGCTCAATGCGAGCGTCTCCAACGAAATGTCCCGCGTCCTTCCGGCGGAGCATATCGGCGCAGGCATGGGGCTGTTCCAACTGCTGCAATTTTTCAGCGGAGCGTTCAGCGTCGCCGTCAGCGGGACGGTCATGACCGCGCAGCAAAAAATGCCGCTGCCGCAAGTGTACGCCGAAATTTTCTGGGGAATGGCGGCGGTCGGGCTGCTGGCGATCGTCTGCTCGTTGGCGTACCGCGCGCTCAAAAATCGCCGGGCGTCCGCCGCTTTGAACGTATAAAAGCTTTGCCCGAACAGAGAGCTGCCGATTCGAGTCCGCGATTGCCGCGGCGCGGGTCAGGCAGCTTTTTGGCATTGCATGCTGCACCGATTACACGATCCGTGAATATAATATAGCGAAAAATGACAGCGCTTACATCGATGGTGTGCGAATGAACAGTTCGCCCTTCCGGTCCCATTGATCGAAAGGGCTTCATTTTACCACATAAGAATGTTTAAGTTCTTTACAGCGCTAAAGCGCAAAGAACAGCATTCTTATTGGCGAATAAACCTGCCTCTGAACGCGGCCCTCACATCTTCGAAAAGACCTCGATAGAGGTTTATCTCATTGTTTCGGCACAAGGAGGTGGAGTTCGACTCATGCCCGATAGTTTTTAACTAGTTTGCAAGTTCGAATCGTCATAGGAGGCTTCACGATGAAAAAACGATGGATGTTGTTCGGGCTGTCGGTGATGCTGCTTGTCGGCATCGCTTTTTTGGCGCATGGAGCCGGCAAAGCTCATGCGGCTGCGCAGCAAGAGTTTTATGTTTCCCCGGAGGGCAGCGACACGGCAGGGGACGGCACGTTGGCTTCGCCGTTTGCCAGCATGGACAGAGCCCGGCTTGCCGTGCGCTCCTATTTGGCCGGCCACACGCTGACGGGCGATGTGGTCGTATATTTCAGAGGCGGCACTTACCGGCAAACCGCCACCGTCGTATTTGACGCGGCCGATTCGGGCAAGGACGGCTTTGACGTCGTTTACCGGAATATGCCGGACGAAAAACCGGTCTTTAGCGGGGGAGAGGCGATAAAAAACTGGGTTCCGGAAAATGTAAACGTTTACAAAACAAACGTGTACAATTCCGTTTACGGATCGGTCTACAGCTCCGCATACAGTTCCGTATATAGCTCCGTGTACGGCTCCGTCTATGATCCTATTGATTTTAGACAAATCTATGTAGACGAATCGAAAGGGATAAGAGCTAGAAATCCGAACGAAGGGTCTTATTTTACGATGACGGGTACGGCGGAAAAAGATTGCCGGGAAACGGACGGCTTCAATATTCCGAATTATACGCTCCGTGGGGCGGCCGATAGTTCCGATAAAATAGAAGTGTCGATCCTGCTCGATTGGATGCACAAAAGGCTGCGGATTCATCAGACCGATCCCGTGCCCGGCAACGACAATGCAGCACGGGCCGTGATCAACGGAATCGAGTGGAACGCCGCAACCAACCCGGCGCTGCCGCAGGCGAAAAGAAATTATTGCAACAAGCCGTATTGGCTTGAGAATGCCAAGGAGTTTCTGGACAGTCCCGGCGAGTGGTACTTTAACCGGGATACCGGCGATTTATACTACTGGCCGAGGGCCGGGGAAAACATGAATACGGCGGAAGTGATCGTTCCGAAGGTGGAAACGCTCATTTTGCTCAAAGGCGACTTCACCGCACCCGTAACCGATCTTGTGTTTCAGGGGCTGGAGTTCCGGCATACGAACTGGACGCGCCCGAATCGGGCCGGCTTTGTCGATATTCAGGCCAATTCGCTCATTCCGGCATCACCGGATGTGAGCAGGGATACGCAGTACAGGCACAATCTCCGGAAGGACCGGATTCCCGGAGCCATCACGGCGCTGACTTCCGACCGGATTCAGATTATCGGCAACCGGTTTGCCAATCTGGGAGGCACCGGGATTTTGTTCGACATGGGCGGCAACGATAATGTGATCAAAGGGAACGCGTTCACGGACTTGTCCGCCGGAGCGGTCGAGATTGGCAACGATGCCATCAGACCGAACGATACCGCCAATTTGAGCGATTCAAGAATGTGGCCGAGACGGAATACGGTAAGCAACAACTACATTGCGCGAATCGGTACGGACTATTTCGGCTCTGTCGGCATACTCGGCTATTATAACGACAGCTTGCTGGTGGAGCACAACGAAATCGAGGATATTCCTTACACCGGAATCAGCGTAGGGTGGGGCTGGTCGGATTGCGCCCAGGAGTCGAAAAATAACAAAATTCAATACAATCTTATAAGCAACTTTATGAAACGCATGATCGACGGGGGCGGCATTTATACGCTCTGCTCACAGCCGAGCTCCAGCATCGCGAACAATTACGTGCGAAACCAGCTCAATCAGTATGCGGCGATATATTTGGATGAAAACACCCGATATTACACGGTCAACAGCAACGTGATTTCGCTCGTGCCTGAATGGCTTTTCATCCAGCAGTTTTCCAATCCGGCGACGAACAATGCCGCACAGTGGAATTTTACGGACAGCAGCTATTCCAGAAATGACCCGACAGTGAACACGGTCAGCGATAACGCCATCGTCACGAGCGGCAACTGGTCGGCGCAAGCCCAGGCGATCATGAACAATGCCGGTCTTGAGCCCGCCTACAAATATTTGAAAGGGCCGCAAAATACCGGACCGGTGATCGTGGATAACGCCGATAGCGGCTTTAACGTCATATCCGGGACATGGACATTAAGCTCGGGACTGCCTTACAAGTACGGAGCCGATTACAGATACGCCATCAGCAGCGCTTCGGCATCGGCCAAGGTCAGATGGTCGCCGAACTTGACCGAATCCGGCAGCTATGACGTGTTTGTATGGTATCCCGGCTATTCAAGCCGCTGCACGAACTGCAAATTCAAAGTCAATTACTACGGAGGCAGCCAAGAAGTGCAAATAAATGAAACGGTCAACGGGGGCGGGTGGGTCCGCCTCGGAAATTTCCCTTTTCTTGCGGGAGCGACGGGCAACGTGGAATTGACGAATCAGGCGAACGGATCGTTCGTGGACGCCGATGCGGTCAAATTCATGAAGCAGGAAATCATCGTCGATAACGCCGACCCGGGATTTGCCGCCGTCTCGGGCATCTGGTACACGGCGAGCGGCATGGCCGACAAATACGGCGCGGATTACCGCTACGCGGTCAGTGCTGCGACGGCAACAGCCAAGGCAAGATGGACGCCGAATATAACGCTTCCGGGCGACTACAAGGTGTCCGTATGGTATCCGGCCCACAGCAACCGTTGCACAAACTGCTCATATACGGTAAATTACAATAGCGGCAGTCAAACGGTTGCCGTCAATCAGGCGGCGAACGGGGGCCGGTGGACTCCGCTCGGAACGTTCGCTTTCAGCGCAGGCACCGGCGGAAATGTAGAGCTCACCAATAAAGCCGACGGTTCTTATGTCGGGGCCGATGCCGTTAAATTTGAAAAGCAATAGTTACTTTCCCCGGTAAGCGGGGATTTTTTTGCGCGGAAAGAAAGGATGAAAAAAATGAGTTCACAAAGCAAAGCAGACCGCATCAAAAAAATGAAAGTTCCCGTCGTTGACGCCGCGCTTGCGCACCGGGTACCGCCCGGACAGGTCGTCACGGAACGGTTCCCGATTTTGCATGAAGGCGAGGTGCCGGACTACGAGCTGGCGGATTGGTCGTTGCGCGTATTCGGCGAAGTCGCAGAGGAAAAACGGCTCCGCTACGATGAGCTGCTGGCGCTTCCGCAAACGCAGGTCGTCTGCGACATTCACTGCGTCACCCGCTGGTCCAAGCTGGATACGGTGTGGGAAGGGGTGCTTTTCCGCGATTTCATGCGCTTGCTGGATATTAGGCCCGAGGGGCGCTATGTCATGCTGCATGCCGATAACGATTACGAGACGAATGTCCCGCTTGACGACTTGATGGGCGATCAAATTTTGCTTGCGCACACCTATGACGGCGAACCGCTTACACCCAAGCACGGTTGGCCCCTGCGGCTGATCGTGCCGCATCTTTATTTTTGGAAAAGCCCCAAATGGATTCGCGGGATTGAATTTATGAAGGAGGATCGGGAAGGCTTCTGGGAGCGGAACGGCTTTCACAATATCGCCGAACCGTTTGCGGAACAGCGGTTTTCCGGCGAGCCGATACCGATTCCGGAAGACGAATGGCACAAAAAGGAGTACGATTGACCCCCGCCGCCGCGGCTGTGCGTGAAGAGATGTATTTGTCAAACCGGGCGCAAAGTATAATAATAGAACTGACACTCCGATTCGGATATAGATAGGATGAGAGCAGATGAACGACAAAATCGTTATGCCGGTATGGACATTCGGCCTGTTCATCGTTGTGATGAATACGACGATGTTCAACGTTTCGCTGCCGAGTATTATTCGCGATCTGGGCATTTCGGAGGATCTCGGGTCATGGGTGATCTCCAGCTACTCCATCGGGTATGCGCTGTCGACCGTCATCTACAGCAGGCTTACGGATGCGATACCGCTGCGCAAATTGCTCGCGGTGGGACTAACCGTGCTCGGATTATCGTCGGTGATCGGGATTTTTGCGGCGAATTACCACGTGCTGCTGGCGGCGCGCATTTTGCAGTCCGCGGGAGCCGGCGTCATGGCGGGGCTCGGGCTGGTGCTGGCCAGCCGCTACATCCCGTACGAAAGACGCGGCAAAGCGATCGCGATGATCTCGGCGGGAAGCGCGATGGCGTTCGGACTCGGGCCGATCGTCGGCGGCCTGATCAGCGAGTACTTCGGATGGAACGGCCTGTTCGCCGTCACCTGCCTCATCCTCGCGGTGCTTCCGGTGCTGCTGCGCCTGCTGCCGAAAGAAGCGCCGAAGGAGCTGCGCTTCGACTTCCTCGGTGCGG